>CAZYRP010000108.1:0-17274 GCA_964649465.1 uncultured Granulosicoccaceae bacterium
GAAACTATATTTTTACCTAATGCAGTTGAACAGATCACAATAAAATCTGTTGGCGACGACGCACTACACTACCTTAAAATTTCACGCAAATTATCGGCTCAGGATCATCTGGATTTACAGGAATTGCCGGCTGAGAAAACACAAAACATCTACTGTGCAAAGTTTACTGATTGCCAGTCTTATAGCGAAGCAATTAAAAGCCCGAATACAGTTAGCCGCACTATTCTTTCTAACGAATACATTCCCAGAGTCGCAATGGGTACGGTTCAAACAATAGGCCCCGATGCAGTTGCAGCGCACAGGCATCCGATGTTAGAGCAATTATTTTTAGGCCTGTCCAGGAATAATTCTACCGTTCATGCAGATAACGACCAGGTTGATTTCCCAGAGTATTCGATACTCCATATCCCTTTAGGATCTTCTCACTCGGTTTCGGTAGAAAAAGACGAAACCATGTATTACGTGTGGATGGATTTCTTTTTAGATAAGAAAGGAGAAGAGTGGTTAAAAACACATAAGGTCGATGCTGAACAGAGAAATGCGTGAAATCGGTGCTGTAAAATTCATATTGCTCAATAGATTGAAATTACTACGCTCTACCGGCGTGCTTTTTCACTTTTTAAAGCACCTCTTGTAGCAAAAGCGACACTATCTAAATGTTGCCGGCATCAATGTCTTTGGTAACCACAGAGCAATCTCAGGAAACAGAATTATCAGTAACAGGATTAAAAGCATTGGTATTAGAACTATCACAACATCGCGCATAACCTGAACCACATTCAGCCCGGCTATAGACGATGAGATCAGCAGACACAGACCATACGGCGGTGTCACAAGACCAAACGCAAGTGAGATAATGCCAATAATGGCGAACGCAACCGGGTGTATATCAGCCGCAAGCGCTACCGGAAGCAAGACAGTGCCAAGTATAATAATTGCCGGTATCGCATCGATAAATAAGCCGAACAACAAAAACAACGCCGCAATCACCAAAGAAGTGCCGAAGGTGCCGAATTCGAGTGCTGTCAACGCACCAACAATTAATCGAGGCACGTTGTAGAACGACAGCATCCATCCAAAAGCCGATGCCGTGCCAATAGCGAACAATGAAATCGAAGAGAAGCGCCCGGTATCGTAAAGAATACTGACCACGTCGCGCGGTTTGATTGTTCTATAGATAAAAAATCCAAGTATAAAAGAGTAAAACGCTGCAATGATGGCGGACTCGGTTGGCGTCACGATGCCACCAACGATTCCACCAATGACAAAAACGGGTGTTAATAAAGCTAATGCAGCACCTTTAAAGCCGCTAATAAATTCGGCTAAAGAGGGTTTACCAGCGGTTGGGTAGTTGTATATTTTCGCGTATCCATAGACCGTAGTCATCAGAGCTATAGCGATTAGCAAACCGGGAATAGCACCGGCAAGAAACAGCGCTCCTACGGAAGTAGACATAACACCGCCCCACACAACCATAAGAATACTCGGCGGAATGATGACACCCATAACAGAGGAGCAGGCAGTGATCGCAACAGCAAAACGCGGTTCATAGCCTTTCTCGATCATTGCAGGTATGAGAATTTTTCCACAGCCTGCAGCGTCTGCTGTTGATGAACCTGATATACCTGCAAACAGCATTGAAACTGCAACATTAACCTGCCCGAGACCACCCGGCATCCAACCGGTCAGAACCCGCGCAAACTCGATCAGGCGATCGGTCATTCTTCCAGCGTTCATAAGATTGGCTGCAAGCAGAAAAAACGGCACAGCCAGCAGAATAAAAGAATTGTATGAATTGAACATCCGATCGAGAATCAGAAATGGCGTCAGGCGCAGATCAAGTGCAACAACAGGTATCGTGGCGATACCGAGCGCAAAAGCGACCGGCACCCGCAGCAACACCAAAGTAATGAAACCACCAACCAGAATCAGGCAGGCAACACCTGCAGAGAGAATCACGTAGCAACCCTTTTTTGTTCGCGGTAGTTACATAGAACCTGCCATAAACGATAAAAGGCGAATATTGCCCAGACAAATCCCGCCAGAGGTACTGTGATGTAGACCCATAGCATGTTGACCTGCATCATCACGGAGGTCTGAATAGAACCGAACTTGGCGTAGTCAATTCCAAAGCGTGCGAACAACAGTGCAAAAATACAAATCATTGCCAGCACAAACCCGTCTTGCAGTAACTTACCCAGTGGAGAACGGGCGTCTCTAACAACTCGTACGTCGAAATGTGTACCTTCCCAAACGGCGATCATAGAACCGAGCATCACAATCCATATAAATATGAACTTGGCGAGTTCTTCTGTCCACAGATAGGTAGGAATTAAACCGGTATATCGCGCAAGTACCTGCATGAACACAGGCACTATAAGCGCAGCTATAAGAAGCCCGACCAAAGCGCGCAACAGCTGGCAGAATCCTTCGAGAACTCGCTCTATTTTGCTAACCGCAGGCATTGTCTATGGCTGGATCGGATACTTTGTGACAGGAGGCCCTCCCCTGACAGGAGGGCCCGCTACTTCGCAGTTTGCTTAACACTAACGAGTAACTAATAAGATTACTTTGATCGAATGGCTTTAAGCAGTTCCTCTGCACCAAGCTCTGCAGCGTATGCATCGTGTACCGGTAGTACCAGCTCCAGAAGTTGATCACGATCCGCAAATTCCTGCACTTGAATCTGGCCCGCATCAGACATCTGCTGAAGCTTCATACCATCTTCACTGGACTCGATTTCTCGTCCATAGTCACCAGCCTCTTTACCGGCCTTTAAAACAGCAGCCTGCAAATCTTCCGGCAATTTTGAAAAAGACTTATTACTAAAAATAATCGGACGAACTGTGATCGAGTGCTGTGTCAATGTGATGTTTGGTGCTACCTCAAAGAATTTGTACTGAAGCAGACTTGCCGCTTCGTTTTCAAGGCCGTCAACAACACCTGTTTGAATGGCGTTGTACACTTCTGAGTAGGCAATAGCAGCCGGAGCAGCAGTGGCCGCCTCAAATACACGTGCCTGAATCGGTGCACCCATTACTCGCATCTTGTGACCCTTAAGCTCGTCGAGATTAGAGATCACTTTATTGGATATCAGGTTTCGTGTGCCACCACCTGCATAACCAATGACGCGCAAGTCAGCCTTTTCGAGCAGAACCTCTTCCAGCGGTGCAAGCACATCGCTTGAAAGTACCGCGTTCCAGTGCTCGAGGTCGCGGAACACAAACGGCATATCCATCAACGGAACAGATGGTGCAAACCGGGCAAGATTAGACGGCGCAATAATAGCGTAATCAATGGCTACGCCCTGGGTAAGAAAATTAACGTAGTCCGGCTCGATTCCGAGTTCGCTATTACCGCGTAAATCAAAGGCGACCTCTTTGTCGTAGTACTCATTGACCAGCTCGCCGAACTTAATTAGCGTTTTGCTGTAGGCGTGTTCGTTGTCGAATAAGCTTGCACCGCGCATAGTTGCATCGGCAGCGTTCGCATTGGTCGCCAGTGCAGTGATCGCTACTACAGTTGCACAAGCCAGCGTTTTGATACTTGATAGCATGAAACTCTCCTCCTGAAATTTCGAACATAGAAATTAGCAATACCAGCGGTATTTCAACAGCTGGTATGCTAGTAGACCACTAAACCTGGATTAGTACAACGGGTTTGTGCCCGGGGTCGTTTCGGCAGGTACTAATCACTCTCATAGAAAGTTAGTATGTGAATACAATTACTTAGGATTCGGTATTGCGGTACAACGCAGGCAAAAAGAGATTTCGCTGATGCTGCATAGACTAAACCGAATCTTAAACGTACTCGTTCTGAACAAGACCTCGCCGGCTCACACTACCAAAACTACGGCAATCAATATTGCGGCAACTGTGGGCTGCCCTTATTTAAGCCAGCAAAGGTAAATTCCCAACCCATGTACACCCTGGTTACTTCGAATGGATCTCCCTATGGTCGTAAAGTACGAATCGTGGCTGATTGTCTTGGCCTGAAGAGCAAATTTAAGCTGCAGCACGCCGATACACTGGATGAAAATGACCCGCTCCGCGAGATTAATCCGCTTGGGAAAATTCCGGTACTGGTACGTGACGGTGCCGAGCCGATCTACGACAGCCGGGTGATATGTGATTACCTGGAAACCAGGCATGGCCAGGGCAGAATTATTCCCACTGATCCGGATCAACGGTTTCGTGAGCTCACTCTGGCAGCGCTGGCTGAAGGCATCAACGACGCGCTTTTACTAATTACCTATGAAAGCCGATATCGTGACGAAGAACACACCGGACCTCGATGGTTAGCACACCAGCATGGCAAACTGCAGCGTGCACTGCCTGCAGCTATAGATCATCTGGCCGAATTTAAAGCACCCGGTATTGCCGCAACAACACTGGCTTGTGCATTGGGCTATGCCGACTGGCGCAAGCAGATTGACTGGCGTGCAGAGTATCCTGTATTGACAGACTGGTTAGACCGATACGCTCAGGCTGTACCAGCTTTTGATCAAACCGTACCACCGCAGTAAACGCTAAGATCGGATTAGAGACGTTCAGCAAGTCGCTGCGGCAACAGCAATGCGCCGCACGGGCTCCCCAGCGCCTCCCCGCTTCCAACACCGGGAAAATATTGGTATGTTTCGCGGCTGGTTTAAAATTAAAATTTAACATAACTCACCGGCAACCGCCGGGCTAACACTGAGGGGGATGATATGGTTGGAGCGGATACCGCCTGGATTATAGTGGCAACAGCGTTGGTGCTGTTCATGACACTACCCGGACTGGCTTTGTTTTACGGCGGCCTGGTTCGCTCACGCAATGTACTTAGCGTACTGATGCATTGCTTTTCAATAGCCTGCCTGATGAGCATATTGTGGCTGGCACTTGGTTATTCCATCGCATTTGGTGATGGCAATGCCTATTGGGGCGGATTGGGCAAAGCATTTCTGAATGGTGTTGACGCTGAAACCGTATCGGGCACCATTCCGGAAGTACTGTTTTTTGCTTTCCAAATGACTTTTGCCATTATTACACCAGCGCTGATTGTCGGTGCCTACGTTGAGCGCATCGGCTACGGATTTGTACTTGTTTTTTCAAGCCTCTGGATGCTTTTCTGCTACGCGCCGGTTGCCCACTGGATCTGGGGTGGCGGTCTGTTAGCAGGTGCCGAGTGGTCATTATTTGAGAATGGTGTAAACGACTTTGCCGGTGGCATCGTAGTTCACCAGACTGCAGGGATTGCCGCACTTGTACTGGCAGGATTCCTCGGACCGAGAAAAGAGAAAAACGTACCACCGCACAACCCGGGCATGGTCATGATCGGTGCCGCAATGCTTTGGGTCGGATGGTTTGGATTTAATGGCGGATCACAGCTCGCAGCGGATGGCGGAGCTGCGATGGCACTAACCGTCACTCACATATCGGCAGCGGCGGCATCACTGACCTGGGCGTTGTGGGAGAAAATCCGGCACGGTAAGGCATCACTAATTGGTATGGTAACTGGCACCATTGCCGGACTCGCGTCCATCACACCAGCATCAGGTTCTGTTGATCCGGTTCAGGCACTTATCATTGGTGCTATCGCTGGAGTGCTTTGCCAGGTGCTTTGTGGCGTAGTGAAAAACATACTAAAAATCGATGACACGCTCGATGTATTTGCGGTTCACGGCGTTGGCGGCATGTTCGGTATTCTTATGCTTGTGGTATTTGGTCACGCCGGCGTTACCGAACAAGTGGGCGGATTGCTCGTGGTAGGAGCATTTACTGTAATCATGACCGTAATCATTGTTTTTATCACCAAACTGATTACACCATTTCGTGTTAACGAAGAGGATGAAGCTATTGGCCTTGATCTGACCGCACATGGTGAAAGAGCCTACGACATGACATCGTAAACTTACCGGCCCTGTCGGTATTCGATGAGAATACCGACATACGCCTGACTGGCTGCCGAGTTTGTTACACCACTCCAGGATCTTGCAGGGCAACGCAGTCTTGCAGTGAGACACAGGCGAATGATTTGCGGTTCTGTAGCACCGCAAGACCGAAAAAAGGTTTTAAAATAGCTGTATATGAGCATTCATCCCCGGCCTGATAATACTCCCTCCAAAGACGATTGCAGTGAGCAGGTATTAAAAGCGCTTGAGAGCGTTTTATCTATTCGCACCGGTATTCCGGAGGACGCTATGACCGCCGGCGTTCTCGGTAGTGAGCGCCAGGGACATGGCATTGTGATCAATGATCAGGGCCTGGTACTTACCATTGGCTATATCGTTACTGAAGCAACCAGTGTCTGGCTGGTCGACCATTCCGGTAGCGCAGTGGAAGGTCATGTGGTGGCTTATGACCAACAGAGTGGATTTGGCCTGGTACAGCCGTTGGGTAAATTGTCACTTCCTCCAGTTGCATTTGGAAAGTCCGGTGATCTTTTGCAAGGGCAGAAAATGCTGTTGGCCGGTTGTGGCGGTATTGAGCAAACGCAGCAAGTACGCGTGCGTACCATAGACGAGTTTGCAGGCTACTGGGAGTACCTGATAGACGCTGCACTTTTCACCTCACCGGCGCATCCGTTCTGGAGCGGTGCAGCTCTGATTGGAGACGACGGCAAGCTCTATGGTATCGGCTCTCTGGTATTGCAAACTGTTGATCAGGACGAATCAGTAACTGACGCTAATATGGTTGTTCCTATTGATCTGTTACCCCCCATTCTGGATGACCTGGTGTTATACGGTAAGCGCAATTCACCGGCTCGACCCTGGGTAGGCTGGTTTACGCAGGAATCGGATCATGGGCTGATTGTGGTAGAACTGAGCGATGACAGCCCCGCAGATTTAGCAGATTTACAAAGAGGAGATTTGATTCTGCAAGTTAACGACCAGAGCGTAAGTTCACTTGCCGAATTGTTTCGCTCTGTCTGGTCAGCCGGTGATGCCGGCGTAGACATTACTGTTAATTTCGAACGTGCTGGTGTACAAAAATCTGCTGTAATAACCACCGTTGATCGTAATGCCCTGCTTATGTCGGCCACAATCCACTAAGTGCATGCCAGGCCGCTGTTCGCTAATCCTTTCTTTTTTGAGGGTATTGATAAACTATTGCGCTCGACCTGAGGTTGTTAAAATCTCCGTTAAAATGCTCGGCTATAAACCATAAGCTGCGCTTTTTCAGACAGATTTTCCTACTCACTTCTACGCACATGAATTTTTCAACACCCTGCGAGCTCAATTGAGTCTGAGACAAAAACATGAATTACGCGTTTGACACCGAAACAATTTCTGAGAAAGTGTCTGATGGCCACTGGCAACTGGATATGGTGCCGGACTGGAACATTGGCAACAACCCAAACGGTGGCTATCTGCTGGCCTGTTTGCTCAGGGCAATGGCAACACTGGTGCCCGGCACGCCCGATCCGGTCGCTACAACAACACACTATCTGCGTCCGGGGCTTGCAGGGCAAGTTGCCGATATGCACGCACATGTGGTTCGGTTTGGCCGACGTACAGCAACGGTTACCGGAACAATGGAGCAGGAAGGCAAGCCAAGAATCACCTGTACTGCAACCTTTGCCAGTCTTGACGAAGCTAGCTCAGATCACTCAGGCCAGGATCAGGAAGATGCTACAAGTACTCCACAACGGAAACTTTCACCGGCCTCGCCGCAGCTGCCCCCCCCGGAGGATTGCACTACGCGTTCAGAGCTGGCTCAGGCTGTTGAGTTACCCATAATGAATCGACTCGACATTCGCGTAGACCCAAAATACGCGGAGTCCGGCCAGCACAGCGAAGCGATCATAACGGGCTGGTTAAAGTTCAGAGATGAACGCCCGGTGGATGTTTTGGCACTACCGCTTTTTTGCGATTCGTTTCCGCCTTCTGTGTTTACCCTGTACGGCGCTATAGGCTGGGTACCCACCATTGAGCTATCTGTACACACTCGCAGACGACCGCAACCGGGCTGGATCAAAGGTGCGTTTAAAACTCGCGATGTTGCTGGCAGTCTTTTTATTGAGGACGGAATGTTGTGGGACGAATCTGATCAACTGGTAGCACAGTCACGCCAGTTGCAGATGATATTGAGTTGATCATTCTCTGGATTACAGGATCGATCAGGCTCAATACTCGTGCTTAAACAATCTCTTAACTCACTAAGATCATGGGCAAAGGATTTAAAATCTGATATCCACACGCTGTACATAGCTATGCGGGATGTCCGCACACCGGCATATGCCAGATGGTTTGCGATCATAGTGGTGGCCTATGCTTTAAGCCCGATAGATCTGATACCGGATTTTATTCCGGTGCTTGGATTGCTGGACGATTTAATACTTTTGCCAATTGGCATCGCACTGCTGAAAAAATTGATACCAGCCGATGTTATGGCGTATTCGCAACGTCGAGTACAAGAACTTAAGCGATCAGGGTTGCCGGCTAGTCGGAATGCAGCAATGGTAATAGTTACTATTTGGGCTCTGGTGCTGACAACTGTAATCTTATGGTTTATTAACCGTGTCACCACCCCGGTAGATGTAAGTAATGACGTACCCGTGTCTATTACCAGAGAAGGTGATGATGAGCATTCCCGTGAACCACGGCCGAATGGAGGCAGTGATGCTAACAGGACGCGAAATCGGGACCGTGAATAATGCTTTTAGAAAATGAAGACGCTGGCTTTGCACTGCATCCTCAGCAGCCATTCAAACGCAGATGTGTAATTAGTCTGATAAATCATATTAGTGCTTTATCTACACAGCCGAACCCTGCGAGTTCAAACTCCTTTCACGCCACCAGATAAAGACTCCACTGGCCACTACTATGGTTGCACCAACGATCGTTGGCACATCGGGAGTCGAATCAAATATAAGCCAGCTAAAGAGCGTGATATACACAATTTGCGAATACACTGTCGGCGCAAGTACAGAAGCATCTGCATGTTCGTGAGCACGCGTCAGCAAAGAATGCCCCAACATACCAAGTGAGCCCAGTATAAAAATAATTCCAGTTTCGGTTATTGATTCAGGCCAAACCCAATTGCTTAATGCAAATGGTGCTAACAGGACTGTGGCGACACCGGCGGTGTAACACTGGGAAACACTGTTTTTATCAACACCCGCCAACTTACGCGTCATAACGAAATAACCAGACGCCGTTAACAGGGCCCCAAGGGCGTAAAACACATTGAGGTCAAATTTAGCACCCCAGGGTTGTACGATAATCAGAACACCTATAAAGCCAACAAACACCGCTATAAATCTTTTCAAACCTACTTTTTCGCCAAGTACCGGGATACTCAATAAGCAGACGACCATCGGTGCTGCAAAAAAGATAGAAATAGTCACTGTAAGAGGCAGATATTTCAGGCCACTGAAATTAAGCGTGGTACTGCTTAATAAAAGAAGTCCTCTGAATGTTTGTTGCCAGGGAACGGCCGTCTTGAAAACTGATGTACCTTCCCTGGGCACATAAATAGCCAAATTCCATGAAAAATGCACCAGGTATCTCAGGAAGGCCACCTGTATAGCCGGTATGATGGCAATGGATACCAGCCACTTAGCACTGGTGTCCATTGCCGAAAAGCATAAAAATGCTATCAACATTAACGCAAATGCATAGCTCGTACGATTAATTTAGAAATGTCCTGAGGTTATTCTTTTTTAGTGATTCGGGCTAAGAGTCAGAAGGATTATAAATTCTTTAACTTTTACCATTTTAATCCAGAGACAGAATCTCGCTTCTCGCAGGCACTCTAACTGAAGGATACGACAATTGACATTGTCGGGCCCGGGCATTCATCGCCCTATATGTGCTGGATACTCAGGCAGCACGCTGCCTGAACAAGGCACCCTGCGTCAAAGCTGAATAGTTGTTGTCGGGCTCAACGTTGCGAATTCTACAACAGTCCAATCTCTCATGTGGCATTACTAAAGCTGACTGTAAAACGGATTTTTGTTATTGTGCCCTCGACAAACAACAGTAAAGTTCACTTTGGAGCCACTCATGCAAAGAAGAATACTTGCAGGAAATCTTGAAGTTTCTGCCCTTGGCTTAGGCTGCATGGGAATGAGTGAGTTTTACGGACCTCATAACGATGATGAATCCCTGGAAGTGCTACATCGATCTGTCGATTTGGGTGTCACGTTTTTTGATACAGCTGAAACCTATGGGTCTTATCATAATGAAGAACTCGTTGGACGTTTTCTGAAACAGACCAGTCACTCATTGGAAATCGCTACCAAATTCGGCATCGTTAGAAAACCGGGTGAATATAAACGTATTATAGATAACAGTGCCAGCTACGTTCGCAGCGCTTGCGAGGGCTCTCTCAAAAGACTCGGGCTGGATGCTATCGACTTATATTACGTTCATCGCATAGATAAAAATCAACCCATTGAAGAGGTTATGACAACCCTGTCTGAGTTGGTGGATGAAGGTAAAATCAAGCATGTCGGCTTATGTGAAGTAAGCGCATCAACTTTGCGTCGCGCACATGCAGTTCACCCTGTGAGTGCCGTGCAAACAGAATATTCCCTTTGGACTCGCGATGTGGAGAGCGAAATTCTTCCCACCTGTAATGAATTGGGCGTGGGGTTCGTCCCCTACTCGCCTCTTGGTCGAGGATTTCTAACTGGCACCTACGATCAATCAACACAGTTGCCTGAAGATGACTTTCGTGTAAATCTGCCGCGATTCGCCAAACAGAATATCGAGAAAAATCTCGCCATTGTTGAATGCATACGCACTTTTGCAGAAACCAAAAGCTGCACACCAGCCCAGATTGCACTTGCCTGGCTACTGTCTCGTAGTGACAATGTGGTACCCATTCCCGGCACCCGACGCATGAACTATCTTGAAGAAAATGTAGCTTCACAGACCGTATCCTTCACCGACACAGAACTTGAGAAGTTTGAGGCCGAAATATCTGCAATTAGCATAGAAGGAGAACGATATACCGAGGAAGGTATGAAGGGGTTGAATGCTTGAGTTGGGGTGCTGTATACCAGTCGCGGCAAAGTTTTGTTTTATACATTCTCACACTATCCCATGCACCCAAAGCAGTAATACTCTACCTCCTTCCCTTAAACCAAAACGATAAGTCGCAGGGCTGAGTGACAAAATGAGCACCGAACAAACGAACCCGATTAAAACTATCGACAAAGGAACCGGTAAGCCTGTTGTGGTTCTGATACATGGAATATGCTGCGCACCCGCAGACTACCAATGGCACATTGATGCGATGTCGAAATCACACCGAGTTATTGCGCCGACTCTCCGGGGCCATGACCACAGAAACAGCACTAACAACGGAGATGCAAATCTCGATGAACTAACAATCGAGAAACTGTCTGCTGGTGTTGCGCAACTGTTAAAGGAAAAAAATATTACTGAGGCAATTTTATGTGGCCACAGCCTGGGGGTTCGCATCGCACTTGATACTCACAGGCAAATACCGGAAAGAGTCGCCGGCATAGTTTTTCTCGACGGAAGTATTTCGGTAGCTAACAATCTTGATGCTGTACTGGAAGGATTCGATAACGCGACAGCTAATGGCAAAATCACTCCCTGGATTCAAGGCTTGTTCAGGGAAATGTTCATGCCCGGTCAATTCACTGACCAACAGGCCATGTACCAACAGCGGATTACGAATATGCCAGATGCAGATCTTTCATCGCTCTACCGCAACCTTATTATATGGGATGGGCAGGAGTTTTTTCCTCAGCTAAAGACGCTGAACGACAAACCTCTCCTGGTGGTGCAATCGACAATGCGTGCCAGCGATGCTTCGCGGCGTTCACTTGAACCCGGGGAAACTGGAAGTTTCCCGCAACAAATTGCAGAGAATCATCCGAACACAACAATTGTTACCTATGCGCACTGTAGCCACTTTCTAAATCTCGATGAGCCTCAGCGACTCCTGGATGATATTTCAGCATGGATCACACAAAGTGACCTGTCTTAATGTATGACCTGCTGAAAGGTGTCAGGGTGCTCGACCTGACTTCTGTCGTACTTGGCCCGATTGCCACGCAATATCTGGGGGACTTTGGGGCCGATGTTATAAAGATTGAACCACCATCCGGTGATATTTTCCGCTATGTCAAACCTTCCCGCTCTGAAGATATGGGTGCTGGTTTTTTAAATATGAACCGAAATAAACGGTCCGTTTGCCTCAATTTAAAATCCGATGAAGAAATTGCGGAATTTCATAGTTTGCTAAGCGGTGCAGATGTGTTCGTGCATAACATGCGACTTTCTGCAGCTGTTCGACTAGGCCTTGGCCCTGAACAATTAAAAAAATCCAATCCTGAGCTGGTGTATTGCTTCGCACCCGGTTATGGCAGTCGCGGGCGCAATGCCGACAACCCGGCATATGACGACATTATTCAGGCTGCATCCGGTATTGCTGCACTTAACCGTGGTACTGAAGACGAGCCGCGTTATATACCTACTATTGTCTGCGACAAAGTTGGTGGTATGCATCTGGCCATGGCAATGCTTGCAGGCATAGCACATCAGGCTAAAACAGGAAAAGGCTGTGTGATTGAATCACCTATGTTTGAGGGCACAGTGGCATTTTTAATGGCAGAGCAACTCGCAGGGGAAACTTATCTACCTGCAATCGGCTCAATGGGATACGAACGTCTGTTATCGCCATACCGTCGACCTCATAAAACAAAAGACGGTTATATCGGAGTGCTTCCGTACGACGGTACACACTGGTCTCGGGCACTGGAATATATGCAAAGTGATCTTGCAAACGAAGAATGGATTCAGTCGTCAGCCGAGCGCAGTGCACGTGTTAGCGAGTTATACGAAGTCCTCTCGGATGCAATAGCCACACGCACTACAGACGAGTGGTTGAAGATATTTAAGGAACTCGATATCCCATGCACAGCAGTTAATTCAATGCAGGATCTTTTATCGGACAAACACCTGCAGGATGTTGGCTTTTTCAGCGAAAGCCGGCATCCAAGTGAGGGCTCTGTCCGGTCTGCACACTCACCATTCTGGGTTGATGGAGTTACAGAGTACCCGGACAAGCCCGCGCAGGGTTTATCGTGTGACATGGTTGAATGGTATCCAAGGAATCATCCGCATAAAAAATGACATCCTCGGCAAAACACTACCAGACTTGGAAATAATACAGTCCTACCATCACACTTACTGACTTACTCTGCCGATCGCAGCCTGAGCAAACACACAGCGAGTAGTAAGGTCGCAACCACACCTGCAGCGCCAGACGGTACGGCCTCAATTCGGCCAAACAGCATCACAATGGCGTTTGTACCTATTGCAACACAACCCGCGAATACAGTTAATCTACCAAGCCACTTCGAGTCAGTTTGCGATATTGCTGTACCGAACACTACAGCAGCAATACCCAACAGAATCTTTGCGGCGTTGTAAACAAAGAAGGAAAAAGCAACCACTGAGCCTGCTACAGGCGCGATTTCCTCAACGCCTTGCGCCGCCGCGTGAAAGGGCCCGAACTGTGTGAATCCAACCCCGACCTGAACAACATTGAGTATTCCACTGGCAAAGATGGCGGCAAAGCCCAGGGTGTATTTATCTGCCCGCGCTAAAGAAGAACCTGCAATTGCGGCGATAAGAACAAACACCACCCCTTCCAATCCCCATAGCCATTGGCGCGGCACATCGCTGCCAGACACAAATAACGCGGTATATATCGCTTGCGTGACCACCGTTAGCAACAGCAGAGCTGAAATCACTTGTATATTTTGTTTTTGCGTAAATTCCATAGTCTGATCTCAGAGTTTATTTTTCGAGTTCTTAATTTATACACGGCCATTTGCTGCAGACAACTCAAGGTCTGCAGTTGAAAGTTGTTTGATCGTCGAGCGAATTTTAACCAACAGCCGTGTTATGACTGATCAGCAGCGGATTAGTTTCAACTAACAAACAGTTGCCGAGAAAATTTCCGATAGACCGATATTGAGACACTGAATTTCCTCATCCGGCTGATAGACGAATGAAAGTCGTGTATTTGTATTGGGTTAGCTACTTAGTGGATTGCGGTCACTACGAGTAACACTGTAAATAGTGTCCAGAGTGAGCACACAACGCACTAATGGATCACGTCATTCCAGATATAAAGCCGCGGCCAGAAATAAAGCCGCGGTCAGAAATAAAACCGGGGCCAGAAATTTAACCGCCTGCATACACAGTAGCGGGGCCGACCGTAAAAGTTCAGTATGCCCCCTGATACAGGCAAATTAACTTACCGTATGTGCAAGCACCGTCTGTACACTTTCGCGTGTGCGCATCCGATTATTATGATCTGTGCAGTATTTGAACCCACTAAGATTAAAGCCTTCATCCAGAGCGCGGTTATATATCCAGAAGAAATAAGAATCACAGACTGTAAAATGATCGAAAAACCAGGTTTTATTAGTCAACTCAACCTCCACCAGCGCAAGCTGCTCCATATACATCTGTTTGGCTTTGGCCTTTATGTCATCGTGGCTGTCAGTATTTGCGCAAAACTTTATCGGCTTAAAGTGGCGGGTCAGGTGCTGATGGATTCCTGCGCCAAACCATCCCATATACGAGAGTGCGCGTTTCTGATCCCAACTGTCTGAGGGTAACAAATCCGCTTGCGGGAAAGTTTCGGCAATCCATGATTGCATTGCGATATTTTCACTCAAGCCATTTCCGTCTACTACCAGAAAAGGCACCTTTTTCTTTGGATTGATGGCGGCATATTCCGGACTCGATTGATCATTGGTTTTAAGGCTAATGATCTTTACATCGAATTCAGCACCGGCCTCAAGAAGCGAAATGTAGGTAGCCATAGAGCAGGCGCCTGGCGAGTGGTAAAGAGTAATGTCCATGTGGTGGCCTCCGGAATATCCAGGTGGTTAATCAGATAGATGAATCTGCACTGACATATAATTTGTCAATGTCAGGTACTAAATATAATTCAGTTAGGTTCGCTTACGCGTAACTTGTGCTTTGCAATAGCCATTAGCTCTCTGAACGATTACCCTGTTTCTGTTCATGCAAAATAGTCAGCGAGTGGTTGGAAAGTGGTAACGATACAGGTTCATTGATTTCCGCAGAGACGTCAGCTGCCGAGTAAGTCTCCATCACTGTTCGCGCATGTTCAGGTGACACCATCACTTCAGTATCCATTAGCACGGCTTCAAGAAAATGTAACGTCTCTGGTCCCATCTGTCCGGCAAAGGCGTGATCCACCTGTTCTCCCGGCATGGTTGACATTGGATATTGAGTACCGTCTTTCACCGTATTTAGCCAGTTGTCACGGCTGGTATCATCGAGTATCAGCGCACCTTCAGTACCGGTTATTTCAATCCATGTGCCACAATAATTCGGATAGCTGGGAGGCAGATTCCAGCCGCCTCCAACGACTACCAGAGTGCCATCATCCATTGTTACTGTGTTCCACATACAGTCATAAGATCCGTTAAGTTCCTGCATGTAACCGTACGCACCCTGGCTATAAACGCGCACAGGTTTGGCGGGTGCTAATAACCAGAAAACGAAATCCAGATCATGCGTGCTTTCCATCGCCGCCGGTGAAAGCTTTACTCTGTTGGCAATTTTTTTACCGAGGTTACGGGACAGATGCCTGCTCACCATAACATTGACCACTTTGCCAAGTTTTCCTTCAGCAATCGACTTTTTTGCATAAGCAATTTTCGGGTTAAACCGCTGTGAATACCCGATGGTGAATTTAACGTTTTTAGCGTGCGAAAGGTTAATCAGCTCGTTGGCTTCATCCAGGTCCAGCGCTATGGGCTTTTCAAGCAACACGTTTTTTCCCGCTTCCATACAGGCTTTGGCTATAGGGAAGTGAGTATCTTCCGGTGTTGTGGAGATGTAGACCACTTCAATAGCCGGGTTTGCGGCAATTTCCATGTAGTCAAGCGTTGCAGTCACAGGATTAGTGAGTTGTTTTACTTCTGCAAGGCGTTCAGGCTTGATTTCACAGATGTGCAGCTTGTCTACCAACGCAGATCGGGCAAGTGTTTCAGCACGGATTCCGCCACACCATCCAGTTCCAATTACTGCAACTTCAACCTGTCTCATATTTTATTCCTTCAGAGCTTCTTTTCTATTCGGGTATGTGCGTATTGTACCAACGTCCGCAGATCTAATCTTTACGCTGGACGCTATTCTGCAAGCGAATCCAGAGCCGGATATAACCGGGTGAAGTCCTCGTTTTCCATTTCGGCATCCACCGCTGCCTGTAGCCATGCAAGAGTTTGGTGCCCGATCTTCATTGGGCTGCCAACCTCTTTGGAAAGTGCGACAGCCATGCCGACATCTTTGTGGAGATTATAAATACGCGATCTTCCGTCCCATGTTTCAGAGAGAATATGATCAGGGAAGCGTCGCTCAGAGATGAAACTGCGGGCGTTCCCGGCGTTGAATACCTTAATCATATCAGCCAGTTCAATCCCTGCCGCTTCTGCCATTCGGCCAGCTTCTGAGCAAGCAAGAAAATTGGTGTGTGTGATGAGATTATGAACGACTTTCATAGTATGCCCGGCACCCGATGGACCCAGGTAGATAAGCTCACCCGCGCACGAATTCAAAACCGGTTTAGATTCATTGAATGTTTCTTCGGGACCACCGATCATTAATGTCATTGTACCTTCGTCAGCACCCTTTGCCCCGCCACCTGTCATACCGGCATCCATGTAAGCGACGCCGGCTTTGTTAGCTTCAACTGCGAGCCGTTTGGTGTAAGTGGGGTCGGAGGTGGTGAAGTCCCAAAGTATCAAGCCGGGTTTTGCCGCAGCGAGCATATCGCCAAGCATGCCTTCGATTTGTTCCGAGCCGGGGACCACAAAGATGATGATATCCGCCGCCGCTGCCATTTCAGCAGGTTCGCAGACGCGCGCTGTAGCCGTAAAAGGTGTGCGTGCTGCATCGCTTGCATCCCAGACAAGTAAAGTGTGGCGGGCTTTGGCGATATTCTTTGCGATGCCGCGACCCATATTACCAAGACCGATAACGCCTACTGATTGTTCCATCTTTCTCTCCTTTTACGAAAATAACAGTGTGCGTTTAGTGGCGACCAAATGGAAATATATTTTATTGGCCCAGGCATGATGTACGGTGTTTTAAAAGCAATAAATTAGGTATGCTGTAAAGCCGTCAAAACACAAAGTGCCCGATATGATTGATCTATATACATGGACCACACCCAATGGTCGCAAAGTATCTATTCTGCTAGAGGAGCTGGGTGTTGAATATAAAGCACACCCGATTGATATATCAAAAGACGAACAGTTTGC
>CAZYRP010000109.1:0-17263 GCA_964649465.1 uncultured Granulosicoccaceae bacterium
TATTCTCGCATTATTCACTACTTACAGGCTTCTGCCGCGCAGACTCCTAGCCTGCCTGAATACAGCCCGTCGTATCGCAATAGCTTTGCATAGTGCACATTCGCCTATGAAGCATTATTGCAATGAAAGCGCGGGTCCCTCTCTGTTCATAAAGCCAGTTCGTAGAACGGCGGGAAATCGTACCGCGCAGTATGGGCGTTGCTAACTATGTCCTTGCGGGTAGTTTCAACGAAGCCAGTGAAGATCCAAAAAGTAAAGCCGACGCGCCAGCCAGACAAAGCACCAGCGAGCCATTCAAATATAGCCACCCGGAAAGGACGGTACCTGCAAGACGTCCCGCTGCATTGGCCATATAGTAAAAACCAACGTCAACAACCGCTGCCTCTCGATCTGCATATTTCACAATAAGGTAACTGTGAAGCGAAGAATTCACAGCGAATACTGCTCCAAATACAAAGAGGCCCGGCAACAATCCCACACTTGCAGGTACATCGGCGGCGACCAGTACAGTCAGCAGGCAGGTCACCACAAACAGAATCACCACCCAAATTAAAGCGGCTTTGCCATTTACCTCTACTCCGGTACCTCTGGACACTAATCGCGGTGCAATGGACTGTACGAATCCGTATAAAATAATCCAAACAGCCATAAAAGCACCTGTTTTCCAGTGGCTCCAGTCAAGAGCGGTTGCAAGGTACACCGGCAGCCCGACTACAAACCAGACATCACGCGCCGCAAACAAAAAAAATCTCGCAGCACTTAACCAGTTAACAGACTCACGGCGCGAAAACACACTGACAAACTTTAATTTCGGACCGGTTTTCGTTTGTTGCGTTTTTAACAAACAGGCACTTAGTATGAGCGCCACTACAATCAACGCCATAAGCACCAGCATCGCAGTTCTGAAATCAAATTTATAAAGTAGAAAAGCTCCGAAGAAAAAACCAGCACCCTTCAAAGTGTTTTTTGAACCGGTTAAAAGAGCGACCCATTTAAACAATCTGGCACTTTCATTAGCAGGCAGCAGAGTTTTAACTGCGCTTTTAGCGCTCATTTTGTTTAAATCTTTCGCAATACCAGACAAAGCCTGTGCTGCCATTACCCATACCACACCGAGCATTGCCTCAGGGACGGTCAACATACCAAGAGCTGCGATTTGCAAAACCATACCCACAATCATCAGGCGGTTAAGACCAACTCTGGTGCCAATATAGCCACCAAATAAATTAGTCAGCACACCAAACGCTTCATAGAAAAGAAATAGCAACGCTATTTGCAATGCATTGTAGCCAAGGTTGTGAAAATGCAGCACAACCAGCATCTGAAGCGCACCATCTGTGATGGTAAAAAGCCAGTAACTGGCGGTTACCGTTAGATACTGATTTAGAGATGTAGTGTCTGGCATTTACAGGGATACCCAGTGTAGTGAAACATCAGCTACCCACCAATTGCACAAGCTCCACAGTACGATTGGCATAACCCCATTCATTGTCATACCAGGCATAGACTTTTACCTGGGTTTTATTAACCACCATGGTCGATAGAGCATCAATAACTGATGAATGCGGATTACCACAATAGTCACCCGACACCAGCGGTCGCTCTTCAAAACCCAGTATGTTTTTAAGCTCGGTTTCAGAAGCCTCTTTTAGCAGCGCATTCACTTCCTTCTCTGTGGTAGCTCGCTTTACCTCAAAAACACAGTCTGTTATTGATGCATTGGCAACCGGTACTCGTACTGCATGACCATTAAGTCGCCCTTCCAGTTCCGGAAAAATCAAACTAATAGCTTTTGCAGAGCCGGTAGTGGTTGGAATGAGATTGGTCCCGCAAGATCTGGCACGCCGCAAATCCTTGTGAGGCTGATCAAGTATTGACTGGGTGTTGGTTATGTTGTGAATGGAAGTAATTGAGCCGTGTTGAATGCCGAGTTGTTCGTGAATGACCTTTACCACTGGCGCTATACAATTTGTGGTACACGAAGCAGCGGTAACAATCTGGTGACGCACTGAATCATAAAGTTGATGATTCACACCCATCACTACGTTTAATACCTGCGGGTGATCTACCGGCGCAGTAACGACAACACGTTTCACACCCTGCTCAAAATAAGCTTGTAGTAAATCTGCATCACGCATTTTTCCCGATGCTTCAATTACTACATCGCATCCACTCCATGGTCCGTCAACGATGTCTTGCTGCATTGTGCAGACCACCCGGTGCCGGCCTGCCCGAAACAGATCACCGCTGGCCGTCGCTTCGTGATGCCACTTTCCCTGAATGGAATCATGATTTAACAGATGGGCAAGCGTTTCTGCGTTTCCGGCCGGATCATTGACCGCGCATAGTCGCAACGCCGGGTTGTCTGCTGCCGCTCTGAAGGCGAGCCGCCCTATACGGCCAAATCCATTAATACCAATTTTAATCATTGTCTGGTGCGAGTGTTAAAGAACATAACGGGCCTGTTTTCAGGCGCTCTCAAAAATACACCAGCGTGTTTTCTATTTCCAGAAATACAGGCAACTATATTTTTCGACATGTCATAAAACTGAAATATTCAGGTTATTTCTTTCACCAAAACATCTCGCGCTTAAACCGATCATTCACTGGCAAACATAAAAAAAGGGGCCATATAGGCCCCTGTATTTGTCTTTAAAACTAGCTCGACTTAAAGTTCTTTAGATGCAACCTTCTCTTTTTTCTTGCGAGAGACGAGCACCCCAAAACCTGCCAACAACAGCATTCCATGGAACAGTGGGTCAAACACACTGCGACCTGAGTTCACGGTACAGCCGAAGCCGCCATCAATTCCTGTAATAATAGTACCTGGCTCTGAAGGCGGTGCTACCGGTGCCGGATTCGCACCCGCCAAACCGTCGTTGTCCGGATCAGTAAAGTTATCGACGATGCCATCGTTATCTGTGTCTTCAAATCCCGCAGACACCAGATCAAACTCACCGTCTTCATTACTGTCCAGGTCCTGAAAGTCCCTGAATCCATCACCATCACTGTCGTTAGCTAACAGAGGGTTGGTTAGCAATGAGTCTGCAAGACCGTCATTGTCGTCATCGATAAAATCATCGATAAGACCGTTTACGTCAGTGTCCGCTCCACCGCTTTCAGTTAAATCCGGAAGACCGTCCTGATCCGAATCCAGATCGAGCTGATCCTGTAGTCCATCCCCATCCGTATCAACGGGAAGGCTGGCAACAACTGAATCATCAATACCGTTGTTGTCGGCATCGGTGAAGTTATCAATGCGGCCATCAGAGTCTGTATCGGTTCCAGCGACTTCAACAAGATCTGTTAAACCATCGTTGTCACTATCCAGATCACGAAAGTTTGCTACACCGTCGTTGTCCTGATCGGGTGGCAGCTGAAAAGACGTTGGCTGAGTATCAACTACGTTATTGAGATCAGTATCGTCGAGTCGCATTTCTACTACGTCAGAGATGCTGTCATTATCCGAATCAAGATCCATGAAATCAAACAGGCCATCAGCATCCGAATCAGCCAGAACAAAGTTCACTGCTCCGGAATCAGGTCCAGTCTCGACGCTGTCAGATAAGCCATTTGCACCCGAAGCAGCTTCTGCAGAGTCGATAACTCCACTCAGATCAGCATCTAACAACAACGCCGCATCAAAGTCGCTTCGCGCTTCAAGGATGTCAAGAATTCCATCATTATCAACATCAAGATCCAGATAGTTAGCTATGCCATCACCATCAAGGTCAGAACCGCCTTCAATCGCATCTAAAATTCCATCGTTATCGGAATCAAGATCCAGGTAATCAGCAACACTATCACCGTCCGAATCGATCGGGTTTGTCGCGTCCTGCCCTGCTTCCACGCTATCAGGGATACCATCGTTATCACTGTCTGTATCGTTGGCATCCGGCTGACCGTCACCATCTGTATCATCATCGCCTTCGACAAGATCCGGTATACCATCAGCATCGGAGTCTGCAGCCGGATCAACTGGATCAACTGGATCAACTGGATCAACCGGATCTACCGGATCAACTGGCGCCGGAGGTGCAAGAAAGTCAGGAATACCATCGCCATCGGTGTCAGCTACACCTTCATCCAAATCCGAAACACCGTCATTATCACTATCTGTGTCACGAAAATTAGAATCACCATCTGCATCGGTATCTGCAACACCTTCAACTTCATCAGGGATATTGTCTGCATCTGAGTCAGGATCGATGTAATCCGCCAGGCCATCTGCGTCTGTATCTACAACACCTTCAACTGCATCGGGGATGCCGTCGTCATCTGAATCAAGATCAACATAGTCGTTTGAACCATCACCATCGGTATCGATCGCGAGTTCGGTAGCATCCGGGATACCATCCGCATCCGAATCCTCATCTATGTAGTTAGCTTTTCCGTCACTATCTGTATCCGCAGTTCCTTCAGTTGCATCAGAGATAGTATCTGCATCTGAATCTTCATCTCGAAAATCAGCTTTGCCATCTCCGTCAGTATCTATCGTACCTTCAAATGCATCCGGGATACCATCGCCGTCTGAATCAAGATCGAGGAAGTTTGGATTTCCATCTCCATCAACATCTGCCGCTGTTTCAACATCGTCAGGGATGCCATCTCCGTCTGAATCCAAATCTAGGTAATTGGGCGTGCCATCGGCATCGAAGTCTGGTTGGTTTGCCGTAAGCTCCAGTCCATCAATAAAGTTACCTACAGCACCGTTATCCTGTGCGGTAAAGGTAAAACGGGTTACGGTTTGGCCGGCAGGAACCGTATAAGTACCCTGGTACTCCACCCAGCCGGCAGGGCTGGTTACCATGGTTTCTACTATCTCCGGAACCGAACCGGCTGCCGCACCGCCAATACCGACGGTCGCAGTATCTGTATTTGATCTGCCCCGGTGAGCAATTTTCCAGGTGAGAACAGTACCCGGGATAGTGGGTGCGTCGAGAAACAATGCTGCTCTCTCATTTGCATTGATTTCCGCGTGTTGTTTACCTTCAAAAGAGAACACACCCTGAAAACCGGTTTTCCAGATTTCTATTACACCGTCAGAAGCATTTGTACCCCAGTTTGGCACGCTGGATTGCGGCACAAATTCGAAGGGATCGGTAGTGACTGGTAATTCAAAGCCGTTGTTTAATGCTTCGTAAAAACCTTCAATGACGTCATCAATTCCGTCACCATCTGAATCCACAGCGTACGCAGGTGTTGCGACTGACAGCGCCAGGGCACAACAGCCCGCCAGCCCAATGCGCTGATGAACTGAACTTTTGGAAACCATTCTACATCTCTCACTTAAGGTACAGGGCCCTCCGTGAAGCTCATTGCATGCCAGCAAAACGCTTCAAACATTACCGATACACTTGTTAACTATTTCGCGCTTATGTTGCATCGTCAACCCGAAAGCAAAAATGAGCCATCTATTGAGTTGGGCGACTAAAAGGCGGCAATAGCAGACACACCGCATCTTACTTTCTCTATGCGGCTCTGATTACGGCCATCAAGCCCGGCAGTTACTTCCGAATTTCGCTGGTTATACTCCCTGGAAACCAGGTCTGGTTAGGACCCATTCAGGAAAAGCCACTAGTTAACTAAAGTTTAGCAATTACGGATTGCTTTACTGCCAACGATTACTTTAGGTTCAATTAACTATTATCGCACCGACTGTAAACGCCAGGATTTAACGTGCCATATCATGTCTTAGTAGGACTCAATGTTCTGGACGACACGAGCTTTGAAGAATTTAATTCGGCGATTACGCCTATGCTCTGCCGCTACGACGGAGAGTTTGGTTATGATTTCGATGTGCCATCAGCTTTGCTCGCAAGCAAATATCGTAAAATAAATCACGTATACACACTGTGCTTCGCCAGCAAAATTAAGATGGAAGAATTTTTCCGAGACAAAGACTACCTGATGATCCGAGGTCGGCACGTTTTGAAATCATTTCGACCGGAGCAGATAATATTTGGATATGAACACGGGCCGCAGGTGAACAAAAAGAACTACAAACCAAACCACAAAGACGACGCCCTAAAACATCCGGCTACTAATATGCCATAGCAATCTGCGCTGTAATGCTGTGTGCAAATATTGTCTTGCCAGAATTGATGAGCACCGGCGTCGATGTGGTGTCCGAACTGCAGCCGGACACCACAAAGTAAAGCCGCCATGTAATCAGGCAGCTTTGGTCATACGCTACCCGACCAACCCACCATCATCGCGCTTAACGGCGATAACCGCTGATCGGGGAACCGCACTGCCACCTTCAGGCCAGTGGCTGTTACCTTTTTCACCCGGATGTTGAATGCCGATAAACATCGTACGTTTATCAGCGCTCCATGAAAGACCAGTCACTTCACACTCGTTTGGACCAACAAGGAATCGGCGTATTTCACCTGTGGCAGGATCTCCAGCCAGCATCTGATTGTTGCCGTGACCCGCAAACTCACCTTCGTTGCTGTAGTTGCCGTCTGTTTGTATCCAGAGTATGCCGTTTGAATCAAACTTTATTCCATCAGGTGAATTAAACATGTTGCCATCAGAGATATTGCCTGAACCCGCTTTGTCGTCACTATGCAACGTCGGGTTTCCAGCCATTACGTATAGGTCCCACTCAAAATCGTTGCTGGTGTGATCACCCTTGGCAGGTCGCCAACGAACAATCTGCCCGTAAAGATTTTTTTCCCGCGGGTTCGGACCACCGACAGGTGTCAGATCTCCACCTGCGTTCGGCTTCACTCCACGATTTTTATTGTTCGTGAGAGCACAATAGACTTCGGGGGCTTTAGGGTTAGCCGCAACCCACTCAGGGCGATCCATGGTTGTTGCACCAAGCGCTGAAGCCGCAATGCGAGTATGTATGCACACATCAGCCATAGTCGACATGCCTGTGGAATCAGGGGTTAACTCAAGCCATTCACCTGTAGCTGTATCATTAAACTTTGCCACATAAAGCTTACCGTCTTCCAACAGTGAATCGGTTTCAGCACCGGGGGCATATACGCCGTTCGATACATAGCGATATAAAAATTCACCACGCTCGTCATCTCCCATGTACACCACAATGCGTCCGTCGCTGTTAACAACAACCTCAGCGTTTTCATGTTTAAAGCGGCCGAGCGCACTGAGCTTTCTGGGGGTAGCATCTGGATTTCGCGGGTCAATCTCTACCACGTATCCATGACGGTTCGGTTCATTCGGGTTCTTCTCTACATCAAAGCGATCATCTACCTTCGCCCAGCCATAACCCCAGTCACTTGCTGAAACACCGTATCGCGCAAGCGCCGGAGAGACTTTGTGATCCGCGCTGGCCGCTGAAAAATAACCATTGAAATTTTCTTCGCAGGCCAGATACGTGCCCCAGGGTGTCAAGCCGTTACCACAATTATTATAGGTACCCAATGGAGTCGTACCGGAAGGGTCCGCAGCCGTTTTTAACAGATCGTGTCCCGCTGCGGGGCCTGTCATCTTCATAACGGTATCGGGTGTAACGCGACGGTTGAATGGGCTATCTTTGACAATAGACCAATCACCAGACTCTGACTGCGCGATTTCGACTACTGTCAAACCATGCGCCATTTTACCTTTGATGATGTCGTCGTTGGACTGGCTTTTATCTCCGTCCTGATCGTCCCAGATGATTTTACGATTGGTATATTCGTTGTTAACCACAAGCAGCGTTTTATCGCCATGCGCAAAGACTTCCATACCATCTATGTTGTCGCCGATGGAGACACTCTGGCTGCCTGCAGTACCTCGGGTCGCATGATCAAACTCCGCACCATCTGACCAAAGCGGATCGCCCCATCGTGCAACCACTTGTGAAGAATATCCCTCTGGCAAAGTGATATTGTCCAGTCCATTGGTATCAATGGCATCGAAGGCAAATCGATCCGGTGCCGCTACAGCTTCACCAGGTGCCAACGCAACCAGTGACCCGAGACTGGCAATACTGCCAGCGGCCATGACACTTTTCAGTAACCCGCGGCGGGTCAGTGCAACCTGAAGAACTTTGTCAAAGTCATTCTCTTCCGGCCTGGGGTTAATCAACTCATCATAATCATCGAAGGATATTTCGCTACGCTTGTCCATTTCTTTTCTCTGCAGTTGCTTAAGTCAGGCCATAGTAATCAGGCTAAATGACATTTATGTGACAAAGAATCGCAAAAAACAGGACTAGTGAAATATGGATGAGAAACTAGTGTCTGTAGCCACAGATATACTCAGATGTTATTTATCCTCCTCATCTATTTCAATTGGATATTCGCAGTAGCATAGATTCTGTCGTACAGCCTTCTATGGCAGCACCTCAACAGTGACATTCGAAAAATCCAAACCGTTGTCAGGCTCTTCTTTCTTTTTAGACGAACCGAACGTTTTACTGTTGACGTGGAATGCGAGCATCCCAAAGTTGTTCACATCACTGTTTGGATCAACAATACTGAAGTGACTCAGGACATTTCCGTGCTGACTCAGAGAGCCTGAAATTTCTATTCCGGAACTGAACTTTTTAACAGCCATAACTCCGGTGTAAGTCTGATTAGCCGCAAACTGATACGGCTCACCACCACCCCCCAACCGCTTATAGCCTTTAGTTGTACCCAACAGACGTCCTTGTGTATCGTCTTTGTGTTTGCGAATATCAATATTGGCAGACGCCGGGTCTTTAAGGTTGATGTCAAAATCAATCATATAGCCAGGCAAACCATCGTAGTTTTTATTAGGCTGTTTAGATGAAGCAGATTGATCGCTCTCTAATTCACTACGTCCCAGTTTGTTATACAAACCGATACGAAAAGCAGAATCTCTGTCGCTACCAATGGTTTCAGGTGTTGTGAAAGTAAACGTTGCCTGCAGAGTTTGCCCTTCTGCTAAAGCCTGTGGAGCAAAAGTGGTTCGTAAACCTCGCCCCGAACCGCCGGATACAAGCCCGAGTGTGTCAGTTGAAACCTCCAGTGAGCTGCTATTGGTGGTGTACCACCAATTTGTGTCTGACTCATCTGCCCCATCTTCTCTGCCACCATCAGCAAAGCTATCGCTAAATACAATGCCGGCTTGAGCCGGAGACACAGAGATAGTGGCAGGTTCCGCAGTAACGACATCTGTCTTTCCATTTGCCATCCCTTCATTTGCATTAGAATCCACAACCCCATCAGGTGCTGCGGAATGCGAATAATCCAGCTTGAAAAAGGAGACTTTATCGAAATCTGTTTCAGGTTCAGGGCTACTATTATTCTGAGAATAGGCTCCGGCTTTAAAGAACATAAATTCGTCTTCTACATTAAAACCGCTATCACGCATGTCTAGAGGCCTGGCATTGACTTCGCTGCCGTCATCACGAATGATTTTTACGTACAACATGGGAATAATTTCGTTACCTTCCGATTTACCCCTGACTTCAATTTCATAGCTGAATGTTTCATCCAGAGCGATCCCGTCATCCGGGTTTTCAGATCGATCACCACGACTGCCAATGATTTCGATCCATTGTTCTTTACCAGTGGCAGGCTCATGCGCATAGAATACGGATCCGAATTTGTTTTTCGGTAGCTTGCGATAGTACAGCCGAATCGGCTCATCATCTTTGGCATGTATTTGCCCGATGATCACACGCCCTACCTGGTACGCCTTGCCCAGACGCGTGACCTGATTGACTGCCAGCGTAGCCTTAAGAATGCCATCTACTCCAGCAGCTCTGGATTGGGCCGAGGCCGGTGCTGAAGAGAAAACCCAGTTGTTTTTATTCGGGTAACCGCCATCAACCCTCGTTTCTATACTGTAGTCACCACGGCGCAACATACCGCGTAACTCTGTTCGAGTATATTTAGTGTTTTTCGAAGTTTTAGCACCTGCCGGAGTAGAGCGGAAAACCATTCCTCCGGTAGCAGGATCGGTATAGAAGTAACGGGTATCCGTCCATCCTGCAGCCAGCTCGTTTTCATAGACGCTGTCTGCTTTACCGTCGTTGTCATCATCCGCCGGTGTAGTAACATACCAGC
Source organism: uncultured Granulosicoccaceae bacterium (assembly GCA_964649465.1). Lineage (GTDB taxonomy): Bacteria > Pseudomonadota > Gammaproteobacteria > Granulosicoccales > Granulosicoccaceae. The sequence continues at coordinate 9,996 of CAZYRP010000109.1, forward strand.
CTGTCAGGTCAAAGTTTTCACCCGGGGATCGATCCGTACGCAGACCAAACATCCCCTGCCCCTGACGCTCTGTAAGAACCGGTGTGTCCGGCTTCTTTACTGGCTGGCCACAACCAAACGCAGCCACCTCAACAATACTGTTCCAGTCATTACTTTCATTGCCATTACTGACTATGCGTACCAACTGTGCGGTGATGTCGTCAAAGTTATAGGACTCGAAATCTAGAGACGAGCCGTTGGACTGACGTTCCGCAATAATAGTCTGATACTCCTTACCATCAACTGATACATCAACAGAGAAAGTTGATTTGCGGCTATCACCTTTATGCCAGGCGACATTCAGTGACTTCAAAGTCTGCGGCGCTCCAAGGTTCAGGAGCAGGCTTTTCGGGCTGCCTTGTGACTGGTTAGACCACCGAGATTCTGCATCCATATTCCCGTCGATGGTATTTTCAGGCCCATGTGTTTCTTCATACTGACCATCATCTGTGGCAGAAATAATGGTCAGACCATCAGTCGCATCACAGGCACTGTTGGCGAGTGCCGTTGATCCAAATCCAAGGGCACAACAGAAACAAAGAATCTTCCGGAACCAGGTTTTCACATTATCCTCCAGGTACTGAATCATTGCAGCGATTAATATTATCCAACAAACCTATCACATATTGAATTATGTTTAACACGTCTCAAAAATTCTTGTTGTTTTCGTCTAACTGTCTCAATTCTCATACCCGGTTGACCAGAAAAACATACTACCGCCGCAAACCGGTTTTAGAGGGAACTATTTTCAGCACGAATCCAGTAATGATTGGCAATTTTATTCGCTAATTGTCCAATTGTATTCGCCATCGCTCAACAGATGCACGCTCGGAATAAACCGTTCGATGAAAGCTTTAATTAGAAACAAGCTTGAAAACTTAAAATCTCCGATTTTCTGGCGAATAACAGCTGGCGTGTTTGCCAGTATATTGTTTATAGAAATACTCCTTCTTGTATACTCCTGGAGTACCGAGCGCGAACGACTAATAACACGACTTGACGATTCCGTTACCACATTGGCGTCACTACTTGACCTCGACAACCCGTTACCACAGCTCGATCAGTTACTAAGCTCCCACAACACAAATGAAAATTTTTCGGTCATAGGCTACACCTATGAATCCACTGATGGGGTTGTTACCAGCCAGGGATCGACTGATAGAATAAACCTTCCCTTATCTGCTAATGACTCAGGACAGTTTGATCACAGAACAAAAACCTATTTAAGCACCACTTCGCGAACTGTAGCCAATAAAGGCACAGACAAAATAGGTTTGCAGATTGATGCATCATGGGTAAACCAGTACATGGCAGACTATGTCAAACGTATTGTCGGCATGGTTATACTAATTAGTCTGTTTGTCACCGGCGCATGCCTCCTTATCCTGACTCCCCTACTGATTAATCCACTGCAACGATTAAACAATCTACTCATACGCGGTGAAAAGCAGGGCATTCGAAGCGCTAAATCAAACCCGCAGGACCTCAGTCGATCCGATGAACTGGGTAGCGTTTATAGATCATTCGATCTCTTGCGATACAACTTAATTCATTCCGAGGAAGCTAAAAACAGTGTCACTGAAAGATTTGAAGATTTTGCAAATCTTGGTGCAGACTGTTTTTGGGAATTGGACAATAACTTAAAGTTCACTTATTTCAGCGGTGATGTAAATCGCGTACTGTCGTTAAACTCAGATCAGATAATCGGACAGTCTTATATAAGTTTATTGTCGACTCTTGGATCGTCGGTTCCTCTTTCGAACACCATATCCCGGTCAATTGCAAAGCAGGACCTTTGGGAAGGCACAATAATTCCAGAGACAAATATCGATAATTCTCCAATTCACGTCCGGATAGTATCATCTACCTGTCTGGATGCCACAGGCAAACTTGTCGGTATCCGCGGAACCATTGCAGACATAACAAAAGAAAAAGATCTGGAGGCGGAATTAAAATACAAAGCAACGCATGATGTACTTACCGGATTACACAATCGACGCGAGCTTGAAACACAACTAAAACTCAGTGTCGAGAAATATAAAAAGCAAGGCACCGAATTTTCATTGATGATTATGGATCTTGACAAATTCAAACTTGTTAACGATGGTGGAGGTCATGCTGCCGGTGATGCACTTTTGAACATCTTTGCCAAAATCATAAAAACGCAGTTGGCAAACAAGGGATTTGTCGCACGACTGGGCGGGGATGAGTTTGCAGCAATCATCAGAACAAAAGAACTAACAGAAGTAAAAGAGATCGCTGAAAATATTCGGCAGGCTATCGAAAATCACACTTTTACCTGGAACCAGGTTAGCTATAACGTTGGGTTATGTGTCGGAGTGGCATCAGTTTCAGACACACTGGATAACCCTGAGGCTATATCGCTAGCAGCAGACTCCTGCTGTATGAAAGCGAAGCAGGCAGGCAGAAACCAGGTGAAAGTATATTCGGAAGCAGATGGTGCTGTTCATCTATTCAAGGAAGAAGCAATCTGGATATCCAGAATCAACAAAGCTATTAACGAAGACACCTTTGTACTATTTCAACAACCCATCGTTCGCATAAACAATCCGAAGGGTGAAAATCACTTCGAAATACTTGTACGAATGCTAAACCCCGAAGGCGGCATTTGGACACCGAACCTTTTTCTACCAGTTGCAGAGCAGCACAATTTGATGCCAAAGATTGACCAATGGGTGGTCACAAACGCTATCAAATGGTTAAAAACGCAATCGATAGAAAATGACAGCAATTTCTGTATGAATATCAATCTGTCGGCGGAGTCGCTTGGCAACTCCAGATTTTGCAATTTCCTGCTCGATCATCTGAAGCAAAATAAAAGTCTGAACAAATATATCTGTCTGGAGATGACTGAAACGGCAGCAATGGTTAACTTCCAGGAAACACTGGCATTTCTAACCCGCCTTAAGGAACTGGGATGCCTGATTGCTCTGGACGACTTTGGCACCGGGTTTTCGTCTCTGTCCCATATACGCGAACTTCCATTGGATTATATAAAGATCGATGGTGTATTTGTGCAGGAGATAATGAATAGCGAACTCGATCAGACTCTGGTAAAAAGCGTTGCGGAAATTGCAAAAGTTCTTCAGATAAATACTGTGGCTGAGTTTGTAGACTCCGAAGCTGCACTGGAGATGCTGGGAGAACTTAATATCGACTATGCTCAGGGTTACCTGTTCTCAAAGCCACAGGAGTTGCCAATAGATAGCGATCCTGAGGAATTACCTAAGGCGGCCTAGAACCCTGAGTGGCAGAAACTTTCGACCCTTACTTCACGGTCGTTATGTTGCAGCCATAAATACCCACCCATTCCCAAAGTAATTGAAAGACGCTTAACTCACAGACGCGTTAAGCCCTTTACAGGCAGGGCATCAGACGATTCGGGTTGACGCTACCTTGCCAGACCGAATTTATACTCAAAAACGACCCGCAACTGGAAACCTTCATTGTGTCCCTGCACTTCGTTCCGTGACTATGTAACCCTTGAGTCTATTGGACGACCTTACTCCCCGGCAGGAATCACAAGCGATCGGCAACATGACAAAGTGCACCTTACTCGGAGAGTTATTACACGATTGCGCTGAAAAATACGCCGACCGGCCATTTCTCACAATGGCTCCCTCTGGTGAAAACCTTAGCTATAGACAATTCGAATCACTGACTAACAGAATTTCGCACGGTCTGGTTTCACAATTCCAAACTCTGCCCAAATACATAGCTATCATGCTCGAGAATAGCCCCAACTACCTCGCTACCACTTACGCTTTAAAAAAAACCGGCCCGATAGAGGTATCGATCAACAGAACATTCCGTGGGCCGGCCCTTTCTCGAACTATAAACTTAACCGAAACACCTATTCTGATCACATCAGCAGTACACTTTGAAGCAATTGCAGCGATTTCGGAGAATCTAAAAGATGTAACTACTCTGATAGTCACTGACGGCGAATCTAAAGCAAGGCAGCTTTTTCCAAGCCTCGAAATTATTACTTTTGATTCCCTGCTTTCAAAGAATGAGGGCCACATTAATACTGATGTTATCGATTTATCAACCGCGGCGATTATGTTTACCTCCGGTACTACCGGTGTTTCAAAAGGTTGTGTGCTATCTCATCGCTATGCCATACGAACTGCGGAAAATCTAATAGATCCTTTTAGAATAACCGAAGATGACGTGGTCTACTCACCTTACCCTTTGTCACATATCGGCCCTGCCTACTACGATATTTTGCCGATCATGATGCAAGGCGGCCACGTGATCTTGCGTGACGGCTTTAGCCTGTCGAACTTCTGGCCGGAAGTAAAAGAATTCGGTGCAACCTGGTTTTTAATGCTTGGCTCAGTCCAGCAACTGTTATGGGCAGCACCCGAACACCCGGATGAAAAACACCACAGGCTGTGGCGATGCTGGGCCACTCCGGCACCGGTTCCAAAAGAACAGTTCGACAAACGTTTTAACACTCACCTCATTCCCGGAGGTGGATACGGTTCTACCGATGCAGGCTGGATCGTAGCACCGCAATGGAATCACCCGGGAGGAATTGTATTACCCGAATTTGAAGTGCGTATCGTTGATGACAATGACAACGAGTTACCCGCAGGCACTGCTGGTGAGCTATTAATTCGCCCGGGGGAACCGGGCATCATGTCGGACGAATACTTTGGTATGCCACAGGAGACGTTAAACAGCCGCCGCAATCTATGGTTTCACACAGGAGACATTGCAAAGCTGGATGAAAATGGTTTGTTCTACTTTATCTGTCGTAAGGCAGAACGAATTCGGGTACGCGGGGAAATGGTCTCAGGTTTCGAAGTAGAGGAAGGCTTATTGTCGCACCCCGATATAGAAGACTGCGCTGTCATCGGAGTAGACAGTCAATTGGGAGAGGAAGAAATAAAAGCCTTCATTGTACTGAAGCCAAACAAATCAATACCTAAACACCTGTTACAGGAACACTGCAGACAAAGAATGGCTAAACATATGGTGCCGACAAGTGTGGAAATCGTAAGTGAGATTCCGCGCACCCCCACAGGTAAAGCTGAAAAGGGCAAGCTATCGTCAACAGTGCCGAAAAAGTCCGGACCACAGAGCGTGGTCTGAAGCGATCGCGGCCAGCGACAAGTAGTTACTCTACCGGGAGTTGCAGGCTTATTAAATCAGTGCCAACTATAGTGTTGCCAGTGAATCCACCTTGCTCCACTGCCACTTTGTAGTCAGCCTCAGTAACGCCGCCACCCGGAATCGGGAACGGACCCTGCCTTTTTGCATTCATTGGTGGAATCAGGTGCGTCAGCATTAAGTGTTCCGAGCCAGTGCGTTTTGCCATTGCACCGAGATCAGTCGCTGTGCTTTGCCTGAAGTATATCGGTGGTGGAAATCCGCTTTTTTCATCAGGGCCCATCACAGGGTGAATGGTTGAATGAACTATCACGTCCGCACCCATGGCAAGTTTCTCAACCTGTGCAGAGGTTGAAGTATCTCTTGGCGGTGCGGGTTTATCGTTGCCAGCATCCCCTCCAATGACTACTGACCCTGCCGGTGTATCAACCCGGTAAGAGGCATGACCCGGTATGTGTCGACTGCCTATCGCCTTTACCGTGACATCTCCCGAAGACCAAACTGTGGCTGGCTCTTCTGCGGGTGTGAATGCCATTAAATTAATCAGATCTTTCGGCCCGCCGGGCAAGCGCTTTTTATTTTCCGCCAGCCGCTGTGACATTTCACCGGAATGGATCAGCGCATCCCCAATGTGCTCAGCATATTTTTTACAACTCAGCGTATGGCCGGCTGGTGAAGCTACGTCGTTACTGCAAACCAGATCCACCTTCGGCCCTCCGGAACCAAAGTGCCAGCGCAACTGCATCATGTCAGCCAGCCCTTCGGTATGGTCAGAGTGCATATGTGTCAGGAATATTCCGTTTAACTTGCCAACAGGAGTTTTTGCTTGTGAGAGTCTTTGCGTCGTGCCACGACCGGTATCAAACTGCAAATTAACTGCAGCACAATTGTTGGTGTCATCGCCATATTGCACGAGTGTGCCGGAACCCGCCTGTCCTTGAAAAACGGGTGGTCCGCCCTGCGTTCCGGTCAGTGTAATTCTCAAACAGGGAGCAGCATGTGCCAGGGAAGTTGCAGCAGACGCTGCCAGCGCCGCAAGCAGTAGCATAAAAACGCGCATATCAGGTCCCCAATTCCGGATGAAGACTCATACTAGGACTAATTCGCCAGCCGTTGCATTGCTATCTGCGCACTAAGACGTATAAATATCAGCCAAAGATAATATTACAGAAGGAATTATACGGCCGGGGCTTCGAGTTGAGCTGAGGCCTGCGGCGACTGGCAGGATTCAGTGGCACTGACGAATGGCTATCGGCCTACTAGGCCTTAGCTGCAGCCGGCGACAGAGAACACCGGCCGCGATCGTTATTGGGTTCTACCTGCTGGTTTACTATTTTCTCGAGTTCATCTGCACCACCCACATAGTTACCGTCGTACCATATTTGCGGTACGGTGATCGGTGTTTTCGGGCCGACTATGGGTTTCACCCGGCCAAGCATTTCGTACAAAGCTCGTGGCTCTTTGACAACGTCGTGATAGTCAAAATCAATATTGGCCTGATCAAGATACCCTTTAGCTCTGACACAATGCGGGCATGACTCTTTTCCAAATAAGTGTGTGCCGGAGCGGGAAGACCGCTCAACGTGGGCCGCAATAATAGCTTCTGTTAACACACCTCGATTTAATGCATGACCCTGACTAACCAGCCTGCCCTCAACCATAACAATAGGCGCATGCCAGCCACCACGCGGCAGAGGCTTCCACCAGTTCGACAGCCAGTCATGTGTTTCCAGCTCTACCGGAATACCATTCAGTTCGGTCTCGAACGTATCCTGAATAACGTCCACAGTAAGAGAACACTCACCGCACGGAATCGATACCTTGAAAGGACCCCATTTTCCAGCCCAGCGATAAAGACTGACTTTTACCGGATCTTGATTTGCCATGTAGTCGCTACCGTAAATAAAGTATTCATAAAAAGTTACCGGGCAATATCGCTAAAGTGTCACCACAAAAAAACATTTCAGGGATAACAACCCACTTGTTCCAGGCGCCAGGAGTCTACGCGGCAGAAATCTGCGTAGCGAGAACGTGTCACAGCGAGGGCGTTTTAACGATCATTTGAGGCGCATAGTTGTTCATACGTAACG
>CAZYRP010000110.1:0-17115 GCA_964649465.1 uncultured Granulosicoccaceae bacterium
CGCCAAAGCCACCAAGGCCAGACAGGCGCAAAGCCGGTTGAAAGCACTCGCACGGCTTGAATCCATAGCACCGGCACATATAGATTCACCTTTCAGCTTTACATTTAAAGAACCAGACAAACTACCCGATCCATTGCTGCGAATAAAAGACGCATCAGTCGGCTACTCTGCAACCGCGCTGCTAAGCAAAATTAAGCTGGAGCTACATCAGGACGCACGTATTGGCCTGCTCGGCCCCAACGGTGCTGGTAAGTCGACATTAATAAAAATGCTTGCCGGGGAACTGGAAGCTATGAGTGGAGAATTTCACTTTGCAAAGGATCTTAACATCGCCTACTTTGCACAGCATCAGCTTGACCAGTTACATCTCAACGAAACCCCGCTCGATCATCTGCAACAACTTGACGCGAAAGCAAGTGAATCAGATCTTAGAAACTTTCTGGGCGGTTTCGGCTTTCAGGGTGACCGGGTATTCGATAAAGTCGAACCATTCTCAGGCGGTGAAAAAGCACGACTGGTGCTGGCAATGCTTGTATACCTGCGTCCCAACCTGCTTCTGCTGGATGAGCCAAGCAACCACCTTGATATTGAAATGCGCCACGCCCTGACTGTCGCACTTCAGGAATTCAGCGGTGGCATTGTATTGATTTCACATGACAGACATCTGCTGAAAATGGCATGCGATACATTACTGCTCGTGAACGATGGCACAGTTGAAGAATTTGACGGGGATGTTGACACCTATCCCGCCTGGCTGCAAAACCGCCACAAACCGAATTCCAAACCCGCAGCTACACATCCAGATGCTAAAACCACTCAAGCTGCTACCGCCAAAGCGGATAAAGATCGCAAAAGACAGGAAGCCGAAAATCGCCAGCGACTTGCGCCGTTAAAAAAGCAGGTAGACTCATTGGAAAAGCAAATGGAACGACTGCGCGGCAAGCAGACGGAGCTGCAGGATCTACTTGCCGATGAGAGTATTTACGCAGACGATAAAAAAAGCGAACTCAAAGACTTGTTATGGAAACAGGCTGAGCTGGTCAAGTCACTTGAGATTGCGGAAGAAGAATGGATGGAAAAGGCGGAAGAGCTGGAACAGGGTATGCAGGAAAACTGTTGAGTATGGTGCATCAATAGCGCCTGCACACAGACTTTATGCTAACTTAATTATCCGGTTCACTTACCAGGAGTACCTGCCCATGACTGGCGGATGGTCTCGAGACGGCGCTGTACAGGAACAAATAGACGCGAGCGTAGCAGATGCTGTGAAGCAGGCACGCAGTCGACTACCCAAAGGCGAAAGCGCTACCCACTGCGACGAATGTGAAAAAGAAATACCGCAGGCACGTCGCGAAGCAGTACCTGGTGTCAGATTGTGCGTCGCTTGTCAGTCAGAGGTAGATGAAGACGAAAAAGCGGCAGCAATATTTAACAGACGGGGCAGCAAAGACAGCCAGCTACGCTAAAGCGTAGAAGCCCGGCCTGTCAGCTTGCCCGGAGAACTGCTTTAGAATTAAAAACTCATGGACAAACCAGTCAATATAGCTGGCTTAACTTCATCAGTGTCAAGATCAGATGCAGAGTAGAACTTAGCATCATCTATAACAACCGTCGCCGTCAAACCCAAAGAACCGGAACTCACCGACGTGCCTTCACCGTAACTTTTCTCTTTATTCAAATCACTGAGATATCGACGCGGCTCTACATTGGCAGCTAAACACCTATCCTGATCTTCATTAGATGACTCCATATTGCAATAGGCCTCAGAGAAGTTGAGGCGTTTTACGTCAAAGGTATATCTAGCCTCATCGCCATCCATTGGTCGCCATTTTCCATTATCCAACGTGACTCCACAACCGCTTAACAACACAATACCGGCACAACAAACCAATAACTTCAACATCCACATCTCCGTGAGACTACCTAATGAGCGCAGGTTATCGGCAGGCATTCAGTAAACTGAAACCTGTTAAACACTTTTTCGGTATTCAGCTACGACGTGCATACGCAAAGTACTACATTTCCGATACTGGATAACCCCTGCAGGTACCGCCGGATCAGGCGGTGTTGGCTTTGAGGCAGAGGCAGATCACAATCATTTGTATGTATTTTTGACCTGCCAGTGAGCTCATCGAGCACTGACATACAGAGCACTTGAAGGATTGCAAGACATGATTCCAATATCAACTGTGCACTGATATATGGAAGCCAGGGGCTGGACGTTTCCTGGTTACTTCAGCGCCTGTCAAGTCTGTTAACCCGTCACAAATAGTGCCGCGTGAACCGAACATTGACTTTATAGCTTCTCGTAAGCGCTAGTGTTTCGATCGATTTAAAACTGATAAGGGTCAGTAGGTGCAAGCCGGAAAACCTTAACATCATGCTTGTTGCAATACGGGTTGTGACAGGGAAAACACTTGCCGTTGCATAATCATGCTTAAAAAGTTCACAAAAACTTGTTACCTGGGTCAAATAACGATGAGCCAGGTCTGACCAAATATTGCGGGCTAAAACAAGCCTCACATAAACAGAACACCGCACAACCATGAGTATCGGCCTGGCATTTAGACGCAGTTCCGGCTGCCGATAAACCGCCGGACAATACATGCGGATTCAAACTTATGGGCCGGACAGACAGTTTCGCGAATTACTTCAAAGCTAACAAAAGCAAAGCTCTTGCAGCATTCCTGCTTACCCTTACAGTGTCTTTCAGCGTACAGGCTGATGACATCGACATCTACAACACATCTCGATCGGTACCGTACGTACCAAGCCCGCTTGCCGGCGGCATCGTACCACCCAATCCAAACTACCCCAACGTTATGCTGGTTCTTGATGCATCACTTTCAATGCGCAGAGTCGATAATGGCCAGACAGGAACCCGGCTGGAAAGATTGCAGGAAGCCATGAGTACTGTGCTGAATAATACAACCGGAGTTAATATCGGGATAATGCGTTTCAGCCATCGCAATAGCGGCGGGCGTGTCATCTACCCACTGGCACCGATAGAGATAGCGAGGACGGAGCTTCTCGACACAATAAACAATCTGTCTATTGACTACTGGACTCCAACAGTCGGAGCAATGCTGGAGTCCGCTTTGTACTTCAGAGGGGAATCGGTACTGTATGGTAAAACCAGAACCAATGTATTAGGTCACTTCAGACACTCTGCCGAGCATCTTACCCGCTTATCACACCCCGATAGTTATACCGGTGGCACGATAGTACGCGAACCCGGTTGCACCGCAGACAACCTTGATGATCTCAGTTGCAGAAATGAACATATCACCGGCAACCCTGTATACCGAACTCCAATCGCCTCAGAGTGTCAGGCAAATTTTCAAATCCTGGTAACAGATGGCGGATCCACCGGACGAGTTGATATTCCAGTGGCAGAAAATTTAATTAACCAGGCGTGCTCAGCAGACGGATCGAACACTTGCGCAGTTGAGATTGCCGAATTCCTGGCAACGCAGGATCAGTCGAGCGTGCCGGGCATCAACACAGTTACAACGCACACTATCGGTTTTAACACCAGACTGGAGGCGCTCAGGGAAATTGCTGCCGCTGGTAAAGGGCAGTACTTTGAGAGCAGCTCTGCCAATGAACTTGCAGAATCTCTGACCCAAATCCTTGCCGCAGCGAGTGTTTCAAATGCAAGCCTCGCACAGCCAACGGTCACAATTGATGCAGGCAACCGACTGACACATCGCAACGACATCTACCTTTCTGTCTTTGAGCCGAGCAATCATGCTGTCTGGTCAGGCAACCTTAAAGGTTACTGGTTCGACGGTCAGCTTAAAGATTATTCAACTCCAAGAATACCCGCCATTGATCCTGAAACCGGCGCAATTGTTGACGACGCGCTAAGCCAGTGGTCTGCAGTTGCGGACGGTGCAGAAGTTGATCAGGGTGGAGCTGCCTCCAGAATGAGACCTGTCGCCAGTCGCAACATAGTTACCAATAATCCAAATGGCACAGATGTACTGATAAGCGCAGATAACAGGGTAAATACATCAAACATTGATGCAGCAACACTGGGTTTGCCAGACACCAACTTATCACTGACAACGGATGACTATGAATCAGTGATGAGCTGGGTGAGTGGTGTCGATGTGCTCGACAGTAACAGAAACGGCAACACTACCGAGCCTCGCCAACAATATGGCGATCCGCTACATACCAACCCGAATGTAGTTACCTACGGTCCTCAAGCCGATACCTTTGATTCAGTCGTTTTTTTTGGCACCAACGAAGGTTACCTGCACGCTGTTGAGACAAAAACGGGCCAGGACTTATACTCGTTTATTCCCTGGAATCTGCTGGGCAACGTCAAACACAGCTATGCAAACTTACCTTACTCAGAAAAGCTATATGGCCTTGATGGCTATCTTTCAAACTGGTTTTACGATGCCAACAAAGACGGCTTCGTTGACGCCGCCAATGATCACTACTACCTGTATGGTGGCATGAGACGCGGCGGCAGAGACTACTACGCACTGGATGTCACAAAGAAAACATCGCCAGAAATGCTGTGGACCATCGAAGGCGGAAAAGGAGACTTTACCGAGCTGGGTCAGACATGGTCGAAGATGGTACACGGTAAAATAAAACATCCGGCTACCGGCGTAGTAACAGATGTTCTTGTATTTACCGGCGGCTACGACAACAACCAGGACGGACTGGTAAACAGAGAACCCGACAGCATGGGTCGCGCACTCTATATAGTTGATGCCACCACGGGAGATTTAATCTGGAACGCAGCACCAACAGCAGCTTCACTGGTATTGCCGCAAATGCAATTCAGCATACCTGCAACACCAAGGGTAGTTGATCTCAATCAGGATGGTCTGTTCGATCAAATGTATGTCGGCGATCTCGGCGGGCAGGTATGGCGTTTTGATGTTCTGCCGGACAACTCCATACAGGGAGGTGTTATAGCAACGCTGGCGGACGATGCAGCAGGCAAACGAAGTTTTTTCAACACACCCGACTTATCACTGGTAAAGACAGCAAACTCAGGTAGAAGCCTGGCAATTTCTATAGGTACGGGATCCAGAACAGAACCACTTGATACCACTCAGGAAAACGCCTTTTACGTAATAATGCAAAGCAATATTTCAAACGCACCAGACGAATACGGCGTAAAAAACCAGTTTGGTGTTTATGCACCAGTTACGCACGCCGACTTAGCGGATGTCACTGACAACTCACTGAATGAGGGAACTGCGACAGAGCAAAACAGTAAGCGCACCGAGCTTGCCGAAAAAGAGGGCTGGTATATCAATCTAGAGGGACTGGGAGAAAAAGTACTCAACCCGTCCATCACGGTTAACAACAGGGTGGTGTTCGCAAGCTATGTTCCCGGCCATGCTTCAGCCTGCAGTGCGGGCATAGGCAGCAGTAACTACTACTTGTTAAACATACTCGACGGTACGCCTGCAAATAACCTCGATGAAGAGGGAACCGAGACCACACTGACTAAAGACGATCGAAAGTCAAAACTCAAAACCCCGGGCATCACCCCTGCCCCGGGCATCATATTCACGCCCAACACAGTGAGCACCGTGATTGGCACTGAAAAAGTTGATGACTTTGAGCTGGGCCCTCCACGTCGTACTTTTTGGGCAGAGCAGCCAGAGTAGCCTTGCCTGTCTCGCCCAAAGCATGATGCATGTAGTAAGCGCGGGATTTGATCACAGGAGTGTTTTCCTTTTGATCTTATCCCGCGCAACACACACAACACGCCTCGACGCCGACACATCAAAAAAATACCATGAGATTAACTCAGCAGTTTATTAATTGACTCCTCTGACAAAGCTGCATCCAGATATTCAAAACTGCCACTGGATGCAAGCTCCGCGACGGCATTGTGCAATAGTCCAAATGCAGCTCTTGCAAGCCCTCCACCAGTACTGATTCGCTGCACCCCGATATCTTCAAGCATACGCACTGTTATCGGATTATCTGTTGCTCCCATACCGAAATTAATCGGTCCATTCACCTCTTGCACCAGCTGTTCAAGCTCCGGCAAATTATTTAAGCCGGGTACAAACAGACAATCAGCACCCGCCTCCCGATAAGCGGTCAACCGCTTTACAGATTCAGAAAACGGATTTGAGCAGGATGTGTAGTAAATTTCACATCGGGCCGTTAGCGTGTAGGGAAAAGGTGCCCGGTCCGCCGCCACCCGTGCCGCTCGAATTCGCTCAACAGCAACATCGAGATCATATAGCTCACCGTTGGTAAACCTGGCATCAGTCGGCACTGCCTGAGTATCTTCTACACTGCCGCCAACCAAACCTGCGTTTATTGATGCCGTTATGGTTGCAGCCACGTCATTGGCATGATCACCATAGCCATTTTCAAGATCAGCACTTACAGGCAAAACAGTCGCATCTGCAATCTCTCTATAGGCAAGTAACATCTCATCTGCAGGAGTTGTATAGATGTAATCTCTGCGCCCTTTAACCCAATTTACACCTCCACTTGTTGTTCCTACACATTCAAAGCCCGCTCGTTCAAAAAGAAGAGCACTAAATGCATCCCACGCGCAAGGCATTACAAACGTGCGCTCAGCTCGATGCAAATTATTGAAAGCAACAGCGCGAGCGATTAACCCTTGCGAATCATTTGGTAGGTCATGTGGGGGATCATTAGGCCTCATATTTTTCCATGGCGGCAGGTTTACGTGACGAACCAGACTACCAGCTATTCTGCTACCCTTACTCCCTAAACACAACGCATGGCTAACAATGAAAACAACACCTTCCGCTGAAGATCTGGAGTTTAGGACCGCGTTCGAAGCTGGCGACATTCCACCCGCAGAATTTCACCACCGGGATCATCTACGACTTGCCTACGTATATTTATGCGAGCATGAAACACAGATGGCAATTGAGATTTTCCGCGAGCACGTGAAAAAATTCCTGAGTGACAACGGTGTACCAGATAACAAGTATCACGAGACAGTGACCTGCTCATGGGTACAGGCAGTCAGGCATTTTATGGAAATTTGCGCGCCAACATCATCGTTTGAAGAAATGATTACCCGGGACGGAAGACCACTCGATATGGACATCATGCTAACGCACTATCGAAAAGAGACTTTGTTTTCAGATATTGCCAGAAGTGAGTTTGTACAACCTGATTTGGAGCCTATTCCACAATACTAAACAGGGGCCCGACATCCGAGCATAAAAAGGAAACGTTTTAGTTCAGCGCTTTGACCAATGACGCTTCAAATTCCTTTGCCTGTATTTCGTTAAAGCCGGTGTGTGATTCAAACAGATTACCCTCGCGATCAATAATCACACTACTGGGCAATCCCTTTACCTGGAACTGATCAGCTACAGCGCCATTAACATCAAAACCAATGGTGAATTCCGCGTTGAATTCGTCGGCAAATCGGCGTGCAAGATTTTTATCCTGATCAAGTGACAAACCGATAATCCGCAGCCCTTTGTCCTCGTACTTGGATAGCATCTCATTCATCCACGGAAATGACTCACGACACGGGCCGCACCAGCTAGCCCAAAAATCCAGATAGATCACGTCGCCTTTATGTTGAACGCTATTAAATATGCCATCGTCAGTTTCCGCGCTAAACGATACAGGCGCGGGATTTCCACCCTCCTGACTTATCTCACCGACGTTGTTAGCGCTCGCACTACCAGCGGCCGCTTCTTCAGCATCCGGCTTATCAGAACAGGCAGAGAGAGCTGCAACGACAG
Organism: uncultured Granulosicoccaceae bacterium; assembly: GCA_964649465.1. Taxonomy (GTDB): domain Bacteria; phylum Pseudomonadota; class Gammaproteobacteria; order Granulosicoccales; family Granulosicoccaceae. The sequence continues at coordinate 7,734 of CAZYRP010000110.1, forward strand.
ACAACAACAGAGCCAGCACAAAAGGCTTTGTTATGGAGTTGTTGGCGGGGACGGACTGGCTAACAGCCATAACACGGGAGTAACTAAATCTCATCACTTTCAATAATCTCTTTTTCAATATGCGAGTCTTCTATCCACTCTTGTACAGCAGGTTGATTCCTTATCGTGTGCAGGTACTCGGCCGCATCACCGTCAAGTGCTACACCGTAAGACTTGAATCGCATCACTATCGGTGTGTACATCGCATCAGCGATAGAATACTTACCAAACAAAAAACTCCCGGCGTTGCAATATTGCTTCCTGCAATCGGTAAATAACCGATTAATCCGGTCGACATCTCGCCGGGTATCTCTGGACACAGTAAAGCCGCCAATCGTTCGCCTGCAGTTCATTGGCATCGATGATCTCAACGCTATAAAACCTGCGTGCATCTCGGCACAGACCGAGCGCGCTTGTGCCCGAACTGCGGGGTCTTCAGGCCAGCCCTGAAACTCAGGATGCTGCTCTGCCAGATACTCAAGTATAGCCAGTGAGTCCCAAACCTTCACTTCACCGTCGACCAATATTGGCACGGTAGACCCACAGCCGTATTCCGCAATTTCAGCGGCAGTGTCTGGGGTGCACAAGGCAATACGATGCATTGCAAAATCAATATTGTGGTAGCGCATCCAGACCCATGGACGCATAGACCAGGAAGAGTAATTTTTGTTCCCAATGACCAAAGTGTATCGAGCGCTCATGCAATTGCTACCGGAATATACGTTGTGGAAACCCGAGGAGATTTTTCAAACACTATTGAAGCACAGAGTTACACTTAACCCTGCAGCTCATCATACCGGAACATCTGCCAGGATGCTCGATAGCCTGGTATGCCCTGTTCAATTCTCAGGACCCGTAAACTTCTGCGATCGTCAAACCGGGCCATCTGCAATCTGCTGTCAATTTTTTGCAATTTCACTCAACTCGAGCTCTGATTGAACAAGCTTACGAAATACATAACGTCCCTGCCGGATAATACTCGCGGCGCAGTCACAGTACTCATTGCTGCCGCAGGATTCAGCTTTATGGCATTGCTGATCAAGCTTGTCGGCGCTGGTATTCATGTAACTCAGGTTATTTTCATCCGGCAAATTTGCATTATTCTCATCATGCTGCCGCAGCTCTCTAAAGGATTTCCCGAGTCAGTAAAGACAACCCAACCACTGCTGCATTTGGCAAGAATTGGTACTGCACTGGTTGCCATGCTTTGCGGGTTTACTGCTGTAATCAACATGCCTCTTGCCGATGCCACCGCCATCGGGTTTGCAAAAAGCCTGTTCGTTACAATCTTTGCGATAATTTTACTAAAAGAATCTGTCGGTATACGCCGTTGGAGTGCAACCCTCATAGGCTTCGGCGGTGTGCTTATTATGCTGCAACCGGGATCCGACGGATTTAATATATACGGTGTGTACGCGGCAGTCGGCGCAATTGCAGCCGGGCTGGTTATGGTATTAATTCGAATCATGTCGAGAAAGGACTCGCCTTCAACAATACTTATTTATCAAGGTGTAGGTGTCGCGTTGATATTAGCCATACCCGCAATCATACACTGGCAACCTCCCACGCCTGTCGAGTGGCTGTTGCTGTTCTGCGTTGGTGTTACCGGATACCTTTCGCAACTATGTAATGTTTATGCCTACAAATTTGGCGAAGCGTCATTGCTGGCACCCCTGGAGTACACGCGGATTCTCTATGCCACTATCATTGGCCTGGTTGTGTTTGGTGATCTGCCGGGCATGTCTACAGTTGCCGGAGCTACAATTGTTATACTCGCCTCAGCTTATACTATCCACCGCGAGCGACAATTAAATAAAAGTACTGCAATACCTTAAGCACATTAAGGCCAATACTGTTTGTAGATGCCGCTCATACAAAACGAGGAATTAAAATGTCAGCGTACGCTATTGTCAGAGCCACTATCACCGATGCCGAGAGATTCAAAGACTACGTCGCACGAACGCCCGCACTACTGGAAAAGTACGGTGCAAAATTTCTGGCGCGCGGTGGCGATGTAGTCACACTGGAAGGTGATGCAGAAGATCGCCGTATCGTACTTATTGAATACCCATCTAAAGAAAAAGCTCTTGAGTTTTACAACTCCGCAGAATACGAAGAACTGCTGATCATTATGAAGGAGTCCGGCACACGCGAGTTCATACTGGTAGATGGTATTTAACCACGGCCAACGCAGAACACTGATCAGAACAAATCTCTGGCATCCACATTTAAACACGGAGCCCACAGGTTAAAAAACGTAACATAATCAGACACTTGACGAATATCGTTGTAATATAGCGACTGGCAAACAAGTAGCACAGGAGTATTTGATGGATATCATGAGTTTGGTCATTTGGTTAGTTCTCGGTGCCGTTGCCGGCTGGATAGCAGGCATGATTATGAAAACCGGCTCCGGTAACGTTGTAACTAACATCGTAGTTGGCATAATCGGCGCGTTTCTCGGCGGCTGGATCGCCAGCCTGGTCGGAGTTGGCGGTGCCACTGGCGGCTTTTCAGTAGTCTCAGTGATAACCGCAGTGGTAGGTGCGTGTGTGCTGTTATTTGTACTTGGCTTAATTCAAAAAGGGCGTTCTCAGGTTTAGAACTCCACATAAGTAAGGCTGGTCATTGTCAGCTAACTAACATAGCTAATCCATAATAGCTAAGCCAAAATAGCAGCCATAAAAAGCTAACGGTTAAGAGCACCTCCGGGTGCTCTTTTTTTATTCTCGTTTTACATATTAAAGCCTTTTAACTGAAACTGACCAAACGGCACTAATTGGAGAAACTCTCACGAAACAGAACCGGACTTTATGCATCTACAGAGCGTAGCGGTATACTGAAACCTGAAAGACAACCTGCACTAAATTTACCGGCAGAATATCCATGAGTGTAAAAAGCGATGACCAGCAAAAGCTGATGGATGCCATTTACTGGCACGGCATACCTACTCTTTTTCGTTGCCCTTATGATAACGATCCGGGCAACTCTGATATCGGCTTGATTGGCGTGCCCCACAGCACAGGCAACGGCACTACACAGCGCGATCAACACCTGGGGCCACGATCAGTACGCAACATATCTGCAATCGGCAGACGCGTACACAACGAATTCCATATAGACCCCTGGCAACAATGTCGAATAAATGATCTTGGTGATGTACCAATGACGCATGGCAACGACAATGAAAAAACAATCGAGATAATTACTGACTACTACAAAGACATTGCTAACGCTAACTGCAGGCCGGTATCAATCGGTGGAGACCATTCAATCACTGGCGGCATACTACAGGGAATAGCCGGCTCTCATTCAAAACTCACCAATGGCGAAAAAGCGTGCTTGTTACACCTTGACGCACATACTGACGCATTTCATAACGTCGACCATTTTATGGGTGCCGTAAAGTCTGCAGCACACTGGGCAAGTTATCTTGTGAAAGGCGGCCACGTTGATCCTGAGCATTCTGTGCAGCTCTGCATTCGCGGAAACGTAAGAACTCTGGACTGGCTCGACACCAGCTATGACCTTGGATACACCGTCATTACCAAACCCGAATACGACGATATGGGTGCAGAGAAAGTCATTGACATCATCAATGAAAAAATCGGTGATCGACCACTGTATATCACTTTTGATCTCGACTGCCTCGACCCGACGGTCGCCCCCGGCGTTTCAAATATCGAAGCAGGCATAGAAGGTTTTGGCATGGACCAGGTCAGAAAAATCTTACAGTCTGTTCGCGGCAAAAACATAATTGGTGGTGACGTAGTTTGCTTAATGCCGACGGTGGACACGCCAAATCAAATCACAAGCTATCGGGCAATGGCAGTCATGTTCGAAATGATCAGCTTGATTGCCGACGCGGGATCGCGCTAACGGTGTGTGTAATTAGCGAGCGCTGAGTCAGTAATAATCCAGGTCACCGAAACAGACCCATTACTGACTGATAAACTACATACTTATTCATCTATTGAGTTAAATCTGATGAGTGAGAAGTTTATAGCACCTGCGAAAGTCACCATGCGCCGTTCGACAAGCATCGAAGCCCCGGCTGTACGCGTTCTGCCGGCGACTCTTACTATGCGGCGTGCCCGGATCGAGGAATCAAAAGAACTAGCCGGACTTTTAGGCGGCGCCTACCCTGCCGAGGACTGGGAGCCAGTAGCTACTGAAAACGAATTGTTCCACGACAAAACAGTTGTAGCACCGATGGTGATCGTATCAGGCAAACAAATACTGGCAACTGCCTCATTGCAAATTCGATCCAGCGCTCAAAATTACGGCTGGCTACGTTGGGTAGCAACGAAACCAGATCGACAAAGGCAAGGCTTGGCGCAGTCATTAGTAATCAGGTTACTTACAATTGCAGCAGACGCCCAATGCAGAGAAGTTCGTCTTAACACAACGACAGATCTGTCGGGAGCAATCACGCTTTATCTGCGACTAGGGTTCGAGCCACTTGTAACGGACAAGGAAGAGAGGGGTATCTGGGATAGTGTATTAGCGCAGCTAAATTTCAGCACCAGGTAGCCTGCACTAAGGTTTCTCTTTGCTTTTAACTGTGGGCTGTGGATTAAGCATTTGAATTAAAAGAGCTTAAATGGTGGGCCGTGAAGGATTCGAACCTTCGACCAATTGATTAAAAGTCAACTGCTCTACCAACTGAGCTAACGGCCCCTACTCTTACTACACTTTCTTTACTACCGGTTTTAACCGGATACTCCAGCCAGCTTTGCGCCAACTGTTCACCGCCTTAAATCTGCTGAGCTCGGGAGCTTACCCGCACCAAGCCGCCTATTATAGCCCGACTCGGCCAGTCTGCATAGTATGTGGAATTAAAATTTGACAGCAGATTTCAATTAAACCCGTTAACGGTCCCGACACAGTTCAATACAGTGTCAATTTACAGACCGGCGTTGTTCATCTGCTCTATTCGACGTCGCGCCAGGGCAGCTATGGATCTGCCGCGGTACTCACTTTCCACCTGCACCAACTCCTGACGGGCTTCGCCATAGCGCTGCAGTTCATACAGAGCAAATCCCTTCCGTAATCTGGCATCCGGGACTTTTCGACTCGCCGGAAACTGGAAAATTACCACGTTAAACCGGTCAATTGCCTCACTGAATTGTCGCTCGACATAGTTGGCCTCACCCAGCCAATAGTGGGCGTTGTCGGAATAGGTACCGTTGGGATAGCGCTGCAGAAAATTACCAAACCCGGCTATCGCCTCGCGGTTGCGGCCAAGTATCAACAGGTCGTATGCGTTCTGGTAGTCAAGTTTTTCGCGTTGTTCGTCGACCTGTCGCTCAGGCACCGATTGCGGCTGAGCTGCCGAAAGGCTGCTGAGGGAAACTTCGTTGCCGCCACCGCCTGTGTCAAAGTCGTCGAGGTCCTCCAGATTATCAAGATCATCTAAATCGTCGAGATCATCGAGGCTATCAAGACTTCCACCACCAACACCGCCACTTTCGAGTGCGGCAATTCGGCTGTCTGTATCGAGGTAGAGTTTGCGCTGCCGCTCACGCATGGCACCAATGGCGTTGTCTCTTTCTTCCAGAGCACCACGCAGCTGACGCACTTCGTTTTGCAACGACTCCATCTCTTGCAGCATGCCAATCAGAGCGGAATTATCCAGAAACCTCTCCAGCCGCTGCAGTCGTTGTTCTGCTGACTGCGCATGTGCTGCACCTGACAGGACTATCGCGCCCAACACAGCCAGATTAATGCTGGCCAACTTGAATAAGTGATTTAGTCTCACCACACCCTCCGGTTACCGGGTCCGATTTAAATAAGTACTAATACAACCTCACACAGGCAGACCAAATCACAGCTTAACTGGACGTTTCACCGCCTGATTCATTGTGCGGCTAAACTGCGTGATTATCGTGAATATGAGTGTCAGTTATACCCTTCATAAACAACTTCCACCCGACGATTGCGACGCCAGGCACTGGCCGACGAGCCTTCATCAAGCGGTACTTCCTCACCATAACTCAGGGTCGAAAACTGGCCGGCATCAACACCACCTAACTGCAGGATTTTGGCCACCGAGCGCGCACGATTATCACCAAGTGCAATATTGTATTCACGTGAGCCTCGCTCGTCAGTATGGCCTTCGACGCGAACCCGCACATCAGAAAAACGCGACAGATATTCCGCATGACCGCGAATCAGGTCAAGACTGTCCGGGCTGAGGCGAGAGCTGTTGTAATCGAAGAACACAATCCGCTTTGATAACGGATGCCTGGCATCAGTAATGGAGTCTCGATTTATTGGAATACCGCCAAGAATCGGACTACCTTCGATGGAATCCTGACCCTCTGCCGCGGTAACCGTGCCAATCGCAGCATCTTCAGCGCCTTGCTGTAGCCCGGGAATCACCTCTGGTACCGGTGGTGGTGGCAAAGTGGCTGGCACTGTACCGGCCGGCACCTGTGCCGGTTCCGGAACGTCGTCCAGCTCAGGGTTCGTCGCGCAGGCACTTAGCAAACCCAGCGCCATGGCCGGCACAATGGCCCGCACAATCGGCGATGATCGCAGCGATACGGGAAAAAGCATTGTTTGCATTGAAAAATTTCTGATACTCACAGCCACCTCATCTAGATTCTTATGCCACATTGTATCTTGTTTGACACAACATGTTTACCGTCTCGGTCCCCAGGCTGGGTCGCGGACATTTTCATTCGCCAAACTAATTTTCTGTTCAACCAGGCCATCCACGCTCACAACTCCCAGTACATCTCGCGTGCCGTCTTTGGAGGAGTATAAAATTTGGTCGCCATTGGGAGAAAAACTGGGCGATTCATCCAGCCGGCCGTCCGTCAGAACCTCCAACACACGAGTATTTAGATCCTGAACAGCAATGCGAAAATTGCCCCGATCATTGTGGATAAACGCGATTTTCGACCCATCAGGTGACGCCGAGGCCCCGGCGTTGTATTGTCCCTCGAAAGTCAGCCGCGTGGCACTGGCCCCGGCTGCTAACCCCTTGCGGTAAATCTGCGGCGTGCCGCTGCGGTTCGACGTGAAAGCAATCGTATTGTCATCCAGCCACGCCGCCTCAGTTTCGATTGACGGTGCATTGGTTAACTGAGACATTTGCCCGGACGCCACATTTACAATAAAAATGTCAGGGCTGCCGCGATGTGACAGAGACAGTGCCAGTCGCCTGCCATCCGGTGACCAGGCAGGCGCACCGTTAATGCCCTCGATAGAGATAAGTTTGCGACGCTCTGCCCGCGCAAGGTGATGGACTATGATCGCAGTACGTCCCGGAAACTCGAAAGACACGTAGGCCAACTGCTCACCATCCGGTGACCAGGTCGGTGACAGGATCGGGCGTGAGATCTCCAGCACCCGCACAATGTTCTGACCGTCGATATCAGCCAGTTCCAGCGCGTAGCGTTGCTGATCTTTACTGCCAGTAGAAGTAATGTAGGCAAACTGGGTATCGAAAACACCCTGAACTCCTACAACCTGCTCATAGACCAGATTAGAAATAGTATGTGCAGTGCGGCGCAGCTGTCGTGCACCAATCTGGTAACGACAGCAATAGTCAACCTGCCCCTGATCATTGGGCGGATAGGCAAGCAAACGTTGCTGCCTGACGATATCAACCAGTTCGAAGATAACTTCCAGCCGCCCGCCTATGCTGTTTTTAACACTACCAATAACCAGATATTCGATGTTGGTTGCGCGCCAGTCACTAAAGGTCACCTCTATACTGGACGAAGGATTACTCGGCAATAGATTGCGCGGCACAATATCGAACCTACCGCTGCGCAGGAGATCGTCTTCGACTATTTTTGCGATATCAACAGGGAGGCCAGTGACCTCGTCTGCAAACGGCACAACAGCAACCGGTACTTTGTCCTGTACGCCGGCGGATTCGGTTATCTCGATTCGCAATTCAGCCTGCGCCTGTGACATTGTCATAAGCAAAAGCGCAAGCAAAACAAAACTGGATTGAAAATAGCGCATTGACGCGTTTGCCTCTACACGAGATGAATGTTGGTCATGATACAAAGTTTCCGCGCACAACAAACACACGAACTGGCTGTTTTACTACCCTATAGCTGACAAAACGATCATGTACCAGTTCAATCACCTCAACCGCCCGGCTTAAAATCGAATACCAGCACCCTTTCAAACACTGCTCTATGCGGCGGCATAGGGAAAGGCCGGGTCGCCAGCACCGCTTTTTCTACCGCACGCGCCATCTCCCTGCCACCAGTACATTCTTCCACCTGCACATCAACAATTTCATTTGGAAATACCAGTCGCGCCCTGACAGTGCAGGTAGATCCCGGCCGCAAGCCGGAAGGGGGTCTGAATTTTTTGGTGACTGCCCTACGGATTGATTGCTTGTACTGCTGCGTTAGTTGCGCTTTTTTACGCAACAGTCGCGCACGCCTTGCCTGTTGCTCTTGTGCAGCTACTGCATCAGCCGCTTCCTGTTGTCTTTTCTGCTCTGCAAGTTCAGCCTGCCTTGCCGCTTCTACTCGTTCCGCCTCAGCTCTTTCAGCTTCTTTGCGCTCCTCTTCAAGGCGCGCTTCTTCGGCCAGGCGTTGTTCTTCTTCTAAACGTTTCAGCTCTGCTTCTTCAGCAAGACGCTGCTCTTCTTCCAAACGTTTTTGTTCTGCTTCTTCGGCAAGACGCTGCTCCTCTTCTAAACGCTTCTGCTCTGCTTCCTCCGCAAGACGCTGTTCCTCTTCTAAACGTTTCTGCTCTGCTTCTTCCGCTAAACGCCGCTCTTCTTCTAAACGTTTCTGCTCTGCCTCTTCCGCAAGACGCTGCTTTTCCTCTTCTTCAAGCCGCAACCTCTCGGCTTCTTCGGCTAGACGTTCTTCCTCTAAACGTTCTTTCTCTTGCTCCTCAAGACGTATCCTTTCCTCCTCCTCAAGGCGTTTTTTTTCTGCCTCTTCTGCAATGCGCACCTGTTCAGCCTCTTCCTCAAGGCGAATACGCTCGGCTTCCTCAGCCAGCCGTTTCTGCTCTACTTCCTCAGCCAGCCTTTGTTTCTCCGCTTCTTCCTCACGTTCTTTTTTTGCCTCTTCTTCAAGACGCGCACGTTCTTCAAGTCTTTTCTGCTCTGCTTCTGCGAGCAGGCGCTGTTGCTCTTCCTCTTCTATGCGCTTCAGTTCCAGCTCTTCAAGCCGCTTTTGCTCCGACTCCAGTAACTGGCGTTGCAACTCTTCTTCACGCTGTTGTTCCAGAAGTGCCAGTTGTTGCTCAACTTCAGGATCCACCGTTGGTTCTTCTACTACCGGCTCTTCTAATTTGGGCTCTTCGGGTATGGGTTCTTCAGGTATAGGCTCTTCAGGAACGGGTTCTTCTATTG
>CAZYRP010000111.1:0-17098 GCA_964649465.1 uncultured Granulosicoccaceae bacterium
ATGACGCGCCAAAACAGAATGCACGTCTGGAGTACGAAAACCTGATGTATCTGGAACGCCCGGGTTGCAACCTGTGTATGGGTAACCAGGAGAAAGCAGAAAAAGGTGACACTGTTATGGCAACGTCCACACGCTTATTCCAGGGCAGAGTAGTTGAAGATTCGGAGCGCAAAAAAGGCGAATCACTTTTAGCTTCTACACCTGTGGTGGTGTTGTCTGCGATTCTGGGTCGCACACCCAAGCTGGCTGAATACAAAGAAGCCGTTGAAGGCATCAAACTGACGGATTTTAAGCCGCCGGAAGATGAGATGAGCATTGAGCCTTCGGGTATTCCGGGTATTGGGTTACGGGTAGAGGGCACCCCTGGTGCATCTCCCAGCTGATATTGCCGCTGAGGTATAAAGTTTAAAAAGGGCGCTTTCATGAGCGCCCTTTTTTTTATGCTTCTTTATTCTGCCGCTGTTGCAAGATGCGGTGCGCCTTGATAAACCTGCTGACGTCCTGTTGGCGGGTTTTAGTTGCCCTGTGCTTTGATCTCCATATCGAGTGCCCATAGCTTCTTGTGAATTTGCCAGGTATATATAATCAGCGTGGCAAGAGTGACAAGGCATACCAATGGCATTATCCAGTAAAAGTGCCCGAACCCAACCAGCGCAATGTATGCATTGATGGCGATAAATCCAATCCGGCTTTCCGTTGGCCCCATGCCGTAGTGATAAATTTCAAACTCATTGGTAGCAGCAAAGCTTAAAAACGAATTAGCCATAAATCCGCCCATGATAATCATTAGTGGAATAAACCACACTTGCGTATTTTCCGGCGCCATCAGGTAACCCGCAAAGACCAGACAGCATAGAAATATGTAATCAAGAAAATGATCCATGTAGAAGCCCCATTTGATAAGGCCGGTATTGCGTCTTCTGCCTACCTCTCCATCAGCTAGGTCGGTTAGGTATTGCAGTATGATCATAACGGAAATCATCCAGACCCACTGTCGATTGAAGCTTGCAAGATAACCAAACAGCACAGCACCTAATGACCACAACACTGTTGTCATTGTCAGATGATATGTTTCGATATGGGCTGGTATTTTTGGCACCAGCCAGTCTTTGAGTTTATTCTCAGCAGGCGTGAGCAGGGATTGACCTACTTTTTTATCACCTGCAAATTGTGTGTTTTTATTGCTCATGCATGACTCCGGACTGCAATATAAAGGTTGCTTCTATCGCGAGTATAGCAATCGAGGTGTTATTCACACGGATGCCCTCCAGGTGGCAACGATTGCTGCGTGTTCAGCCGACGGGTTTTTCTGTGGTACGCCAAAGTGTGATGCAAATTCTTCTTTTGCTTGTAACACTTTCAAAAACCCGCAGTATAAGGGGGTATGGTTTTTGACAATCCCAATGGCGACAACTCTGCTAACCAGCCAGATTACCTCGGCGGTGACCCGGTAGCGTTTGGCGCGTTAGTTACCCGATATCAGGATTCATTGTTTGGGTATCTGGGGCGTATGGGCTTCGAGCAATCGGTGTGTGAAGACCTGGCTCAAGAGGCTTTTCTGCGGGCATGGAAAAGCCGGGAAAAATACGATGCCGACAAAGCATCAATTGCTACCTGGCTGTTTACCATCGCCAGAAATCTTGCGCTTACAGTACTGGCTCGCAAAACGCCACCTGTGTCGGACGATATTGACGTTGAGCTGCAACCGCAATCCGGTTCCGGTGTGGACCCTTCAAAACAATATGAGCATCACCAGTCTGTCGAGCGATTGAGACGTGCGCTGAAAAAACTGTCTGTTGAAGACAGAGAAGTCATAGCAGTTTGCTATACACCGGAGCTTGCGAATTCCGCGGAAGTTCTGAACTGCAGTGCTGGCGCGTTGCGTACACGTCTTTCCAGAGCACGAAAAAGACTAGTCGCAGCGTTAACTGAATTGGATAAATGATATGAGCAATTTAGACGATCAAACAAATGAAATCCTGCGGGAGGGGTTGGCTAAAGCACCGTCCGGCTTTCGCGATGGTGTCATGCGAGACATAGCGAGCTATGAGCGTGAGCGAACAATGGCGGTTGCAGGAGATCAATCCGAAGGGCGTGTTCCCTGGTGGCAGTGGGCAGTGCTGACTGTGGGAAGTGTGGTTGGTGGCGGTCAGGTAGTCCGGTTTATTTTTTCTGTGTGGTTTGTTACATCAGCCGCTTATTAAGGAGCAAGTGATATGAGTGAACAATATTTGGATACCTTGCCACTTGAGTCGAAAGTGGCACGTCGCAAACCAATTGTAGCGGCCCTGATGGGTGCTGCTCTTCCGGGTTTTGGACAGTTATATAACGGCGAGGTTAATCGTGCGATCTGGTTCTATTTGATCTTCCTGATCATTGCTGTTCCGGTAACTATGATCGCCGCATTGTATCTGCCTGCGGCGTTCACGGTTGGAGTGCTGGCAATCAGTGTCTTGTTGACACTGGGAGTATGGTTTTGGGGGGTGATCGATGCATGGCGAGTGGCGCGCCGATCGAATCCGTATTTATTGCGCGGCTGGCAGACCAGTGGCGTGTATGCCATGGTGTTTTTATTGTGTGGCTTAGTGGTGTTGCCGCTATTGGTCTCGTATGTGCGAAATCATCAGGTGCAGGCATTCAGGACTCCCAGTGGCAGCATGATGCCTACAGTACAGTCCGGTGACTTTATATTCTCCAATATGAATTACAACTGTCCAAACTGTTTTGCGATGGTAAAGCGAGGAGATGTTTCTATCTTTGTTTATCCTAACAATCGCAACTGGCACTATATAAAAAGGGTGATAGGCCTGCCCGGCGATACTGTCTCTGTCAGTGAAGGCATACTAAGCATCAATGGTATTGCACTCAGTGCTGAACCGGGTGTTGATCAGGAAGTGGTAGAGTCTTTCGAGGGCAGGGAATGGAGTGTTACCTACGAAGAGCCCATGGCTGATTTTTCATTAACGGTAGAGCCCGGCCATGTATTTGTATTGGGTGACAATCGCTCCAAAAGTCGTGATTCGCGAGCCTTCGGGCAGGTGCCATTAGCGGATGTAGTCGGGCGTGCCAGGCAGATCTGGTTCTCAATAAACAAGCAAGGTATTCAGTGGGACAGAATAGGTAGTACCCTGAACCCATAATGGAACGCTCAATTGAATCAGGTGTGTGTGAGTGTTCTGATAATTAAATTGCGATTTGATTAAAGAAATCAGTTCGTCGGTCGATACCCCGCCGACACCCGCTACGGAAAGTGACGAACAATGGAAAATCTCTCAGAACATCATTCAATATCAAGAAAAACCCAGCTGCTGATTCTCGTGGCATCTGTTGCCGCGATAATCTGGTGGCGCTTCGCAGTTCATACCTGATATTACTGCATCAGTTACAGTGCCTGTTGCGATCAGCGTATGGCTGGTTGGATTGTGGTTTTTAAGACCCCCGGATTCTGGTCGGGCTAAACAGCCAGCTCTGTTGTAGTTAGCCAAGGTAGAGTCTGGAAAGATATGAAAATTCTACCTTGCCATTAACTTCATGCTTGTTAAAAAGCCTGGTAGCGGCTGAGTTAGCGCCAGCGATTCGGGGGTATCTGGTTTAGGTGTATAGGACGAAGAGTTCATACGCCCAATGAGCCCTGGTAAATCAAAGCTCTGATTATACGGCAAACTAAAATCTTTCACCGTGTGTGGTTGTAGAAAGTCAGTTACGTCGTTGTCGGCGATATTTCTGTGGTTAACTTTTGAATATTCCGGCGCGTATTCGGTAAGCATTTGATCGTATTCTTTTTGGAACGGCAGACTGGTGTTTCTTTCGTTCCATATTAGCGCGATATGGCCGTTCGGCTTTAGTATGCGCTCAAATTCGCTTTTAGTTGCTTGTGGGTTAAACCAGTGGAATGCCTGTGCAACTGTTATAAGGTCGATTGAATGGTCGGGCAGATTAGTTGCTTCTGAAGCGCCTGCAATGCTGTTAAAGCAAGCGTTGGAACCAAGAGCGTTTTCTGCAGCCTCTCGCATTTCCTGGTTGGGTTCAACTGCATGAACAACGATGCCTTTTTTAACCAGGAGCTCTGTCCATTTTCCGGTACCAGAACCGATATCCGCAGCGGTTGAAGCGTTAGTGAGTTTGCATTCGGTCTTTAAGATTTCTACCAGCTCTGCAGGATAAGACGGACGGTAGAGAACATAATTGGAAACTAGATCTGAAAACCTTTCTGTGGATTTCATAGTTATGAATATCCTGTATAGCTATGTGTAGGTGATAAGTAGTTAATTCTACGTTGCTGTATTTACTGCTAAGCTTTAATTATGACAGAGTCTCAGCATATTCCGGTAATTGATGTTGCGGCAATCCGGGCACCCGGTAGCCCGGAGTACCACGCGCTTGCCAAAGAATTTTATCGCGTTTATTCAACTATTGGATTTAGCTATATCATTAACCACGGTGTACCAGATGAGTTGGTAGAGCGGGTTTTCCTTGCTTCAGAGAAATTTCACAGCTTGCCACTTGAACAGAAGATGGCAGTTGAGTTAAACCGCCAGCACCGGGGGTTTATACCGATAAATACATCGACCGATGTAAACTCCACTCTCGCTGATGTCTCTCATCCTAACCAGTCCGAGAGTTTTATGGTAATGCGCGAGGATGCAATCGATTCACCGACTGTGCTTGCCGGAGATTATCTGTCCGGTGCGAATCAGTGGCCGGAACTTGCGGGATTTCGTGCAGATGTTATGGCTTATAACGATGCCATGTCGTCTCTTGCCGGTAAGTTGATTGGCGTGGTATCTCAGGCATTGGCAGCGGCTCCGCGTTTGGCTGAATCGTTTCAACTGCCGACAAGCTGGCTGCGCTTGCTTTATTACCCACCTGATAAACGCTCTTTGAACGAAGCGGCATCACATGGAATCTATGGCTCAGCACCTCACACCGACTTTGGCTGCCTGACTTTACTGGCGCAGGATGACATTGGTGGCCTGCAGGTGCAGTCAGGTGATGGTAAGTGGATTGACGTGCCGCGACTTGAGAGTTCTTTTGTGGTTAATGTGGGTGATATGTTGCACCGCTGGTCCAACGGTTTGCTGCGGTCTACACCACATCGGGTGATCAATGCCTCCGCCCGTGCACGTTATTCCTGCCCTTTCTTTTATGATCCCCATGTGACAACCAATATTGCTCCGTTGGAATCCTGTGTATCCCGTGATAACCCGGCTCAGTATGAATCTGTCAATTTTGGCGAGTTTTTGCAAATGGAGCTGGAGGCAGGTTATTCACATCACAAAAAACCAACTCCTGACTGACGGCACATTCACGGAACATTGATCTATGTCGAGAGCGACTGTGATCTGCAAACAGAAGGCATCATGCTGTGCCGCGGTGGTACCATGGCGACCTCACCGACAGACTACCGCAACTACCGGACAGACGTGACCCGCACCACTTCGATAGCCTCGCAACCATTCACCAGAGCTGTTTTTATTATCATGCTGTCGATTTTTTTATTCGACGTTCAGGGTGCGCTGATAAAGTATATGGGCGGCCGGTATCCGGTGGAGCAGATCTCTTTCTATCGAAATCTCTTTGGAATTGTGCCAAATCTCCTGTTGCTATTATTTTCTGCTGAGTGGCACAAAAATGGACGGTCAGTTGGATTAAAAAGATGGCAACTGGCACTGGGCAGGGGAGTGATTCTGGTGTTGGCGCAGTTGTCTTTTTATACCGCGTTGGTGCATATGGAGCTGGCGACCGCCACAACGCTTGCGTTTGCGGGACCGCTGTTTGTAACTACGTTGTCTATACCGCTACTTGGACACAAGGTGGGATGGGTACGTGGCTTTGCGGTAGCACTTGGTTTTATCGGTGTTGTGATGGTGATGCGGCCAGGCGAAGGTTTGTTCAGTGTGTTTGCATTGCTGCCGGTAGCGGCAGCATTCTTTTATGCCTTAACCAGTTTAACCTCAAGGTTCTTTGATAGTGAAGAACCGACTGCCCTGATTAGTATTTATGGTTCCATAGGGGCAGTGATTACAATTTTTGTTTTGTTGATTGTTAACGGCAGCCCTATTCTTCTGGATAATCCAGGTGACTGGTTATTGTTTATCGCCATGGGCTGTGTTGGTGGTACTGCGGTATTTCTGTTGATTTCAGCTTACCGAATGGCCGATCCCAGTAGCTTGTCTCCGTTTGAGTATTTTGGCATTCCGTTCTCATTTATGCTCGGTTGGGTATTTTTTAACGAAACACCGTTTGACTCATTGTTTCCCGGCGTCTTACTTATTGTGGGTGGTGGCTTGTTGGTTGTATGGCGCGAGCGCAGCAAAAAGAAATCAAATTAAAAATTTACAGCATAGTCAGTCATGAACACTGAAAAGACATTGATGGTACAGGGCACCACATCGGACGCTGGTAAGAGCGTTCTGGTTGCTGGTTTGTGTCGTTTGTTGCTAAAGCAGGGGATATCTGTAGCACCTTTTAAGCCGCAGAATATGGCATTAAACAGTGCAGTGACTGTTGATGGCGGGGAGATTGGAAGATCTCAGGCGTTGCAGGCGCAGGCCTGTGGTATTGAACCGCATACTGATTTTAATCCGGTATTGCTCAAACCATCCAGCGATACCGGTGCGCAGGTCATCATTCACGGCAAAGCAATAGATGCGATGCAGGCACAGCAATTTCACAATTATAAAAAGGTTGCTATGGATGCAGTGCTTGAATCACACAATCGGTTGCAGCAGCAGTACGATAAAATTATTGTTGAAGGAGCTGGGAGCCCTGCAGAGATCAATTTGCGTGAGAATGATATTGCAAACATGGGTTTTGCCGAGGCTGCAGATTGTCCGGTGATATTGATTGCCGATATCGATCGTGGCGGTGTGTTTGCCCACCTGGTTGGAACGCTGGATCTGCTGTCTGAAAGCGAAAAGAACCGGGTAACAGGATTTGTAATCAATCGATTCAGGGGCGATATTAGCCTGTTGCAATCCGGGCTTGACTGGTTGGAAGAACGTACGGGCAAGCCCGTGCATGGTGTACTGCCTTACCTAAAAAATTTCTATCTCGATGCTGAGGACGCAATCTGCACACAGCAGTTTCACGATGGTAGTGAAAAGAAACTTAATATCGTAGTGCCTGTATTGCCGCGTATAAGTAATCACACCGATTTTGATGTACTAAGGCTGCACCCGCAGGTGTCTTTACAGTTTGTCTCTGTTGAGCAAAATTGTCCTCCCGCAGATCTCATCATACTGCCGGGTTCCAAGAACGTACGTGCAGACATGGGTCATTTGCTTGAGAATGGCTGGAGTGCAATGCTTGCAAAGCACCTTCGCTATGGTGGCAAGCTACTGGGTATCTGCGGTGGGTATCAGATGTTGGGGCAGGTCATACATGACCCTGACGGTATTGAAGATGCTCCCGGAAGTTTGGAGGGCTTTGGTTTTTTTGAACAGGAAACGGTGCTCGCACCCGGTAAGCAGCTACGCAATGTCACTGGCGAGTTTATACATCCTCTGCTATCCGGTGTAGCCTTTAAAGGATACGAAATTCACTGTGGCACGACGGTGCCAGCTACTAACTGTAAAGTTGCACCGGCATCACTGCTCAACTTTATCAGTGACGGGGAATGTTATCGAGACGGCGTCTGTAGTGACGATGGCCAGATAGCCGGTACCTATTTGCACGGTCTGTTTGATCACCCGGATGCAACCACTGCCTTGCTTAAATGGGCGGGCTTATCCACTGAAGTGAGCGTAGATATAAACCAGATACGCGAGCAACAACTGGATCGGCTGGCAGATGCGATACAAAAGCATATGAGGCCGGAATTTATCCATGCTTTGATCAGGACCGGGTGTTGAATATCTGATTGGCCGGAATTACCTGCACTGCGTTGCCTGTGTCAGGCTATCTGTGCCGGTGAATGCGCCGATGTCTTCACTGACCAATTTGTTGTCCAGCATTTTTGTTTCGACGATTCTCCGCCAGTACGCATCTGCGGTAATCATTGAGACGATACCACCACAGTTCTTTATGCCACCCGATATAAAGTCCTCGCCAATTTTATGATTGCTGTAGCCGCTCCTCTGGGCGAGTTGTACTAGTTCGTTATCCCTGAATGTCCAGACCCTCAGAACTTTGGCCAGGTGAGGGCGATCGACGAAAGCGATATCAATATCTCCATCTTCGTTGAAGTCTGCTATGCCAACGGGAGCCAGCCATCGATTGGCAGTGCCAATGTAGGGAGTGCCGGTGAGGAGTTCTAATTTGTTGTTGGTTAACTGATAAACGGCAATCTGGGCGCCGTAGTTTTGATGGCTGCGAATTGTAACGATCTCAGGGCCAGGCTCGCCATCCAGGTTGGCAAGGCGAGGTGTCAGATCTTCGAATACATGTTCTTCACTCAGCTCAGCGATGAATGTACACCCTTTTGAATCTGCAACTCTGAGGCTGGATGGTTCGATTGCATCGCCAAGTACTCCGTGAGCGTAACGATCTGTAGCGCCGTCGTACCATGCGCTGGCAATGGTCGTGGATTTTTCTACTTCACTGGTCCCTGTAGTTTGCGCGTTAACCAAAGATTCCGGAAAGTCGGAATCGGACGGATCCGACTGAATGCAGGCGGAGTAGGCCGGACCGATCATTAACAGGAGAGTGAGCGGCAGGAAGATAATTATTTTTTGCATCGTTGTTGGTGATCGCGTGAATGTCTGTCTGTACGGATAGATTGAAAATCGTTAGTACCATGATAACTCAGCTAATGCTGGTTTGCATTTGTGTGCTCTGGATTTACTGTAAAAATCTTGGTCATTTCCGTCATATTTTCCCTTGAAAAAGCTACCGCAGATTTTCTCTACGCTCCAGAAAATTCAATTGTTGTGTAGCGAATCCGCCTATTAACTGATCAATCAGTGTGATCAGTGTCACCTTTTTTGTTTGGCTGTGTATCTTTTTAGTTGCCAAAAAAAATTCTCAGATTATTTCCAAACCTTTTTCTTTTTCACGCGTTTGACTATCCGGAGAGCAGTTCTGATTGTGAGGATGCCTTCAAAGAAAGAAATCAAATTCAAACCAGAGTAGAGAGATTGAAAATGAAATTACTTAGTAATGTTAGAGAAAAAGCTGGAAAGATCATGGCTGGTGGAGCACTTTCCAGCATCGCGATGGCTGCGATATTGTCGACCTCAGTAGTAGCACCAACAGCAGCACACGCTTCAGCCTTTGGATGTGATTACAACAGGGGTTTCGGATTTACCTTTCAGGGTGTGAAGGTGAAAGCTCCAAAAGGTTTTTTATGTCATAGCATCACTGGTTCGAAAAAGCACATAAAACATCAGACAGCGCGATATGGCGCTAACCCGTCGGGTTATGGTGCACTTACCGGTAAGGTTTGTAACTGGAGAATTGATTTTCTTTATTCGGATACACGTGGAAAAACATACAAGATCGATAAAGGGCCAACCAGAAATTACTGCTCATATACTGCCTCGCGTTCTGTTAGCGCTGATAAGCATCTTCCTTGCTACGGGAAGTCATGTGCGCGATTGGTTATGAACGGTAAAACCATTGAGACTCAATGCCACAACATCACTAGTGGATTTAGACTCTGGTAGAAAACGTAGTTGATTTCGGCATCGACAGCCCGAATTAGTCAGAATTCGGGCTGTATTTTATTTAAGTTGGAAAAATAAACGTAGGTGAAGAAATGTATATACGAAAGTGTACTAATAAAAAAATTCGTGCCGCGCTGATAGCAGCGGTTATGTTGCCGTTTTCTGCTGTGGCTTCAGACTTACAGCTGAAGGTGTATTCGGTGGCGCCGGAAGCAACTGAATTGGTGAATATACTATTTCCGAAAAAAATACGAACACGGTCTCTGCAAGTTGCCAAACCGGACACTGCACCAGATGGAATTGTAGCGATGAAAATACAGTTTGAATTTGATAGTGACCGGTTGCAAAAAGCCGCCTATCCACTACTTGATTCGATAGCTGCTGTACTAGATCATGAGCAGTCTGAAGGTAAGGGAATAGTGGTTGAAGGCCACACTGATTCGGTAGGAGATGAAGGTTATAATCTGCAGCTTTCGAAGCGCAGGGCCTCTTCAGTATTTGATTATCTGGTGACGAAGCATGGCATTGAACCTCAACGGTTGACGATACGTGGCTTTGGTGAGTATGTGCCACTGAACAGCAGTGATCCGGGTTCTGCTGTTAACCGACGAGTTCAATTTAAGGCAGCTGATTAGAGTTCGCGGGATTAAAAAAATGAATTATTCAGTGCTAAAATACGCGTTTATCGCATCTTATATAACTATTGCTTCTGGATGTTCACAGTTCGGAGAAAAGCAAGCTATAAACGCAACAGCTTCGTCATTTAATATCAACGGCGAAGAGAGTTCACCTACTAAATCGATAACCGGTTTCACTCAGTCCCTTCAGTGTATGAACAGGCAACTGACGGATTATGATATCCCGGTAAGTTCTCTTGCTGTGGTGCAGTCTGAATTCGGTGGGTCAGAAGTATCTGGTCTGTACGACATGCTGCTGGTCGCACTGTCGACTATCTCTGGTAGAAATAAAAAACTGGCCATTGTCTCAGGCAGCAATAGTTTTCACGAAATACATCAGAGTCCTGACTATGTTGATCCGGAGTACTTTATAAGAATAGGCTCGCCTCAGGTTGATACAGCGGTAGTGGTTTCCAGAAAGTCAGTTGGCTTTGATTTGCTGCCTTTATTCAGTAACTGCAGTGGAGAATCTACGACGCTATCCACAATATCTGTAGCTTTGACAATGGGAGGAGTTAGCGATCTGCAACTTGCGCCTGGAGTTTTTTCAAATAATCGCATTGTTATTTCTGATCAACACACTAACTCCACATTTTCATCGAATGTAAGCCTTCAATCCAATGGGTTTGATGATGGCAGTGGTTATGGAGACGATTCGTACGGCGGTGAGGATTTTGGAGGTGAAGATTTTGGGGGAGAAAGTTTCTCATTCGAAAATGATCCGGGAGCCAGTGGCAGCGGTAGTTTAATAGATTCTGTTATCACAGCGCTTGGTGCGTCGCTAAAAGTTAATATCAGCCGTAAAAATGGTCTTCATCAGGCCGTTCGAACTTTGCTTGAGCTTGGTGCAATCGAAATTATTGGTAAGCATACAAAGACGCCCTATTGGGAGTGTCTGGATATCCCTGCGACGAGTCCTCAGGTAAGGCCAATACTGCATGAATGGTATGCATCCATGACTGATTCTGAACGAATTTCTTTCGTGCAGAAATACCTCGAAACTATCGATGGTGAAATAGAGGTCACTGGAAAAATCAATCCGGAGTCCACAGCTGCAATTGCACGATATCAAAGCAAATACGGATTAATAGCCAATGGAAGAATAGATTTTGAAATTTACTATTATCTTGTCACTCAGAAAAAATCTGAATCACTGAGCTCCGAAAATTTGAGAAAGCCGCCTCCGGAAGATCAGAAGCCCATTGAAATTCTTCCAGTGAGCGGTACGTCTGGACCCTATCTGGCAAATGCGTTGGTAAAACTGGATTTCCGGTCGCGGGCTTCTCGTTTTGTTTATTGTTACTTTGAACAGGCAGGCGGTCAATTGTTTCAACTGTATCCAAACTCTGCGCAACCGAGCGCTCTGGTTAATGCTGATCAGCGCTACTCGCTGACATCTGACACAGTGAAGATTGTGTCAGATGCTGGTGAGGTAACAGAAACTGTATTCTGTTATGCACATGATTCAAAGATGAAGCCTTTAAGAAAATATTCTTCGCTATCTTATTCCCCTCTTAGTGCCACAGCTGAGGAGCTGCGTGACTGGCACAGCAATGCCAATCACTTGCTGCCTTATTTTCAAGAATACAATATACGCGTTAAATAGCCTTGTTTGGTTGGTAGCTGACGGTAATCTGCGGCTTGTTGCTTAAATTAGTGTGACGT
Source organism: uncultured Granulosicoccaceae bacterium (assembly GCA_964649465.1). Classification (GTDB taxonomy): domain Bacteria; phylum Pseudomonadota; class Gammaproteobacteria; order Granulosicoccales; family Granulosicoccaceae. Next base: position 11,948 of record CAZYRP010000111.1, read on the forward strand.
GTGTCATCTTATTACGCATCTCTACGGCGTTTGTTTTTTCTGCCATTAAAGATTGTATTCGCCTGATAATTCGTTTGTTTTTAGCCCGCAGTAAATTGCTGGAATTTATCTAAATGATTAAATACCTGATAGTCGTGCTCAGTCTGTTTTTGATTTCAGGATGCAGCTCCTCTGATAGTGACAATGGTCCGTCATCGTCATCGTCATCATTGTCATTCAGTGTGCTGCCCCCGCAGCGAGTCAGTCAGGTGCTGGATGAGGCAGAACTTACACCGATTGTTTCAATCAATGGTGAGAATTTTAACCTCAATCGAGGTCTGAACGGCAGTCCGTGGGAGGGTAGTTTTACTTTACCGACAGATCGTGAACTAACCGTATTAGTTGAGTGGTTTGTTGGTCCGTTGTTGGTTGCGAGATATGAAAATACACTCGACCCGATTACAGATTCAGTCAGATTAGAGGTATCTACCGGTCAGTATGTAACCGACGGCGTGCAGTTTGCCGCAGATGCTGATGGCGCTGCCAATCTGGACGAGTTAAGAGCAGGTACAAACCCTGAAGACGCACAGAACATTGATATTGTGATCCCGAAGCTGTTGCCAACAGATAGCATCGGCATCAACGGATCGGCCGGTGGAGTATGGCTAAAATACGTAACACGAGATTGGAATGGAGAGTTGCCTCGTATTGATAATTTAATGATTGATCGGGACGCTCAGCGTGCAGATGGTGAAGCTGAATTCTATTGGCAGGCGGTACATAACGGTGAATCGCTCTTTATTGTTGTCTTTGGGGAAAGTTCAGACGGGTCATCTCCCATTCGAGACTCAGGTATCCCCACACGAGATGATGCTGTTCGACTATTTTTTGATGGCGATAACAGCAAACTCGACTCTTATGACGGCATTAATGATTTATATGTCACCATTCCGCTAATCGGGCGGAGAGTACCAGCGGACAATTCACTGAATTTGACGACTCTGGTTGATGAAGCCGGTGACTATATTTTTAATTCTGAACGACAGATTGCTGTAGGAGATCCTGCTGCACCGATGTTCGTACAGGCTGCGAGTAATCGTGGTAATGCCAGAGATCTGGAAAACGCTGAATGGATACTTGGTCCTGAAGGCCAGGTTCCGGTTGTGGATTTTGATGGCTTTAATTTTGCCAATGGCATAGCCTCAGAAGATTCACAGGTGTACGAAATAAAAATACCCCTTGCAAGCCTTGGTATTGTAGTCGGTCAGCCGTTTGGCTTTGAAGTTCAAGTTGATTCTGATCATAACGGAAAAGATAGTGATGCTCGTTTTGAGTGGCGGCATCCATCTAAAGAGTCGGGTGGACCTGATGTTAACTTCACCGTACAGCAACCAGCGTTAATGGGAACGGTGGTGCTGGAGCCATAGAGTAACTGTATTGCCGTTTCCTATCTGCTCTGCATCAGGGTGCCATGCTTGATCTCAATCGTCGAGACATTGTTCGATCGCTAGTAAAGTTTGCCAATGGCTTGCCGGATAATGCAGATGTCGTCTTTTATTACGCAGGCCACGGCGTATCTGACTCGCGGGAAAATTATCTCATACCGGTCGAGCATCAGATAGAAGTGGTTGAACAGCTGCCTGATCTGGCAATCAGTTTGCGTTTTATTCTTGAACGTCTTAAGAATGCTAACCCGAAAGGTACCAATGTAGTGCTTTTAGACGCCTGTCGAGATAATCTGCTGGGAAGTCGCACTCGCAGTACCCGCGCTGGCTTATCTACTGAGCAGAATATTCCGCGTGGTGTGTTTATCGGATATGCCGCTGACTCCGGGGAAGTAGCTATAGATGGCGCCGGTAGAAATGGTGTTTACACGACAGAGCTGCTGAATGTGATGCGTTCCCGTCCTAATGTCATTATTGATGTTGCACATCGCGAAGTGGTTGATGCAGTTATCAAGAAGACTGGTGGCAGACAATATCCGGTATCTGAGAATTAGCTTTTTGGAAACTGGTGCTTTGACGACTGTATGGATGGTACATCCGTACCTGCGGCTGCATTTACTCCGTAGACCGACTCTGTGCCTGCCTGGTGCTGGATTTTCCTCGATTAGGCCTGCTGCATTGTCTACCAATACTCAAGTATTGTGATGTCAGAGGAATACACACCGAGAGTGGCAAACTTTTCGCTCCGCACGCGTTATACCCCCAGGAGCTGTGTTTTGTTGTCTGCTCTCGTGTGCGGCTGCTTCATCTTTCGCAGGTATGAATACTTACTATGACCTCTTTGCATGATTTTACTGATGGCGAGTTAATAACTCTCTATAAAGCCGAGAAAAGTGAGTCAGCGATGCGAACCCTGGTGGGGCGACATCACGTAACTCTGCACGAGCGTTTCCGAAGAGAGCTGCCCGATGAAGCAGATGCGCGTGATCTTCAACATACTGGGTGTTCCTCAGGAAACAATGAAAACCCGTTATCGGGCCGCGCGATTGAAGTTGAGCGAAGGACTTTCTGAGCAAATGTAGTTGCAGTTGCACGAAGTGTACGTACTTAGTTATGAGAAAAGAACATCAACCTGATCCGGAAGCGTTATACAACCTGTATAAAGAAACCCGATCCCGAACGCAACGCGTTGGTGTTGCTGTTGAGTCTGGAGCGACTGAGTCTTCTGAGTACACACCCGGCGATGATATTGCCAATAAAGTGTATGCACGCTATCAGGAAACCAGAAACGCAGATGCTGATGCTATTGATGAAATAATGCGTGGTATTTTAACGGACCCGATCGACATTCTTTCCGCGCCAATTGAAGATCAGCCTGTTGTAGGGTCTGCCGAGGCTGAAGTGAAATCGATAGGCAATACGGTAGGCCCTTTGAATTGGCTGAGTAAATTAACCAATGCCGATAATGACACCCTGCCTGTGGCGAAGTTCATCTTGCCCGCCGTTGCTGCTGCTGTTTTTGCTTTTGTTTTATTGCCACTGATTAACGCCAAAAATGATGCAATTAATCCGCTGGCGAATACTGCATACCTGTCTCCGTCGCTTGCGCCTTATGTTGAGCCACTTACAGCGAGCATGCTGGGTTTTTCCAAACAGGATAATGAACGTGGTAGCGCTTTCCAGCACGGTGTACTGGCGGCAGATCTTCAGGTCTTTAGAAATAGTGCCGGCTCGGCTGAACAGTTGAAAATTGTTGTGCAGAGCTATCTTATGGGCTCGTCCTCAAGTGTTGAGGAAGTCGATCTCGCGGCACAGCAAATTGTTACGCTCTCATCCATTGCTGGCGATGCAGAATACGCCATTACCCCGGAAATGGTAGAGAGTATCGATTCTCTCCTGAGTGCGACTCGAGAGCATACTGGTTACAGTGAATTCTCTGACTGGATTTTGCTTGGCCAATCGGTGGAGGCTGTATTTTTATCATCAGAACATGCGCTGGCTACTTCTGATACGTCTATTTTACAATCTGCTATTGAGCACGGTAAAACACTCAAAGTGCCTGATGAGGCCGCTGAGTTAAAAACATTATTCGATGACCTCTTTGCTGAAACGGTTAAAAATTCGATGCCTACAGCAGATATTCGACGCATTCGCAATAAAGCCAAAGATATTAAGTCAGTAGTTCTTTGACGATTTCTTATTGGTACTCAAAGCCATGTTACTCAGACAAGTAATCAGGTCGGCGTTCAGGAACCTAGTCGTTGTATCAATGGTTCTCGGCGGGTTGTGTATTTCAATTCCCGTTCATGCTAATAACAATTCTAATGTTGTTGCATGGTCTAAGCGCTGTGGAGGCTTGAGCCCATGATGACATGCGAACGAGACGTGTTCAGGAAATTATTGAACGCGTAAAGAATGTCAGTGAAGCACGAGATAAGCGATCGCGATTATTTATACTTCGCTGTGATGGCTGGCCGTGGGCTGCAACCCTGCAGGATAGGAATGTTATTCTTACACGTGGGGCTATAGAAGCGATTTATGGCAGTAATGATTCTTTAAAGTCTAAAGACGCGAGGCTGGCTTTTGTACTGGGACATGAACTCAAACATGTGCTTGAAGATGGTTTTTGGCATGAAGAGATCCGCAAACAGCAGTTCATGGCTGGCAATTCACTATCAAAATACGGTGAACAGGCGAAAGAACGACGCAGACACGATGAGAGGCGAGCGGATGAAGACGGTTTTATTTACGCTTCACTTGCAGGCTTCGATACGGCAGAAATATTTCAGCCGGTGCGAGGTGAAGATAGCTTTTTGGCTGATTGGGCGCGCCAAACCAGTACCTTCTGGGCGGATACTCATTTTTCACCCGGTGAACGTACTAAGCACCTGAAACGAAAACTTGAAAGTCTAAGCAATGCTGTTGAGCTATTTAAGTATGGAGTGCGACTGGCGCACTTCGGTCGCTATAAAGAGACAAGAATTCTCCTTGAAGATTTTCAAAACATCTATCCATCTTCGCAGGTTCTTAACAGTCTGGGCTACGTATACCTGCAAATGGCACGTGAGGAAATGTCACCGGAGATGGCGTATCGCTATTGGTACCCATCGGTTATAAATTACGACTCGGGTGTGCCATTAAGTGGTTCCCGCGATCTTGATAGCCATCGATTGTCAGACAAGGCAAAGAGATTGCTCCTTGCCTCTGTGAGATTACTCAGCAGTGGGACTGATAAATTCAATAACAGCGATGTGGACTTTAATTTAGTAACATCACTGATGTATCTTGGAGAGTACTCAGCCGCTCGGGCTGCAATTGAAAGAGTGCCGGAATGGACAAGTGATCCGCAACTGATCGGACTGGATGCACTGGCGCTTATGCAGGATAGCCGTCTGAAGGATCCATGGAACAGTTACTCGCGAGAGAATTTTGAACGTGAAGCAAAAAAGCTGGAGGCTGCTGACGACCTTATATATAACTATGCCAGATTGCTGATTGAAAATGATCGGTTGGAACAGGGGAGGAAACAATTATTCCGTTTGGCTAAGCATATACAAAAGCTTCCTGTGGACTACCGCGTAATGATGTGCAGAGAGCTCAGGCTGCAACTTTGTGCATCATCTACTCCGATAGTAAGTACTACCGATAGTTGGACTATGGACATTAAGCCAGGTGTTGTATCGCACAATAAACTGCAGGGAAAATCTCACGCAAAACGAAGCCAGGG
>CAZYRP010000112.1:0-16655 GCA_964649465.1 uncultured Granulosicoccaceae bacterium
CGTGGAAACATTATCTATCCTCCACTTCATCTTGATACATGCGCCATAAAAAGTAACTGATATAAACCAACATAATCAGAAACAAAATAGTCGCAATAGCCGATCCGTATCCATAGCGCCCAACCCCTTCGCCTACTGCCTGATCATACATGTAGTACGCCAGCACATTGGTTGAGCCATACGGCCCGCCCTGCGTCATTGTCGCGACCATATCAAATGAGCGCAAAGCACCAATAACTGTCACGACAATGGCAATAAAAGTTGCAGGCTTTAGTTGCGGCAGAATTACGTGGCGCAACATTTTCCATCCTTTCGCTCCATCAAGGCGGCCGGCCTCAATCTGGTCTGAAGAAATGTTATTTAATCCCGTCAGGTAGAGGATCATGCAGTAGGCAATCTGCGGCCACAGACCGGCAGCAATAATTCCGTAAGTGGCATAGGTATCGTCACCCAGAATCGATGGTGGTTCCGGTGAGCACACTCTCGTCAGGTTTCCGACGATATTGGTTTTCGTTTCACAAAAAAACCAGCTCCAAATCTCGCTGAGCAGACCAAACTCCGGATTATAAGCCCAGGCAAATATCAATCCGACAACCACCTGCGAAATTACAAACGGAAAAAAGAACAGCGATTTATAGATTCGTATACCGGTTACTGTCTGATTTAGGAATAAAGCGATAAACAAACCGATAGGTACAGCCAGCATAAACAACACCAGCCAGAGAAGATTGTTCCAAAGTGAGGTATAAAAATTGGGATCATCAAACAGCACTTTATAGTTATGAAACCCGACCCACTCACCGGTCCAGATGCCATTGATGTCATACAAACCATCCCAGCGCGTGAACGAATAAGAAATAGACTGAAATATGGGCACTATTACGTAAACCATAAACAGCGCCAGCCCTATTGCCAGAAACAACCAGGGGGCAACAGCAACTTTATTGCGCTTATAAAAGGAGGTACTGGTAACCAGAACAAATAGTGCCGCTATTGCACAAAGCAACAAAGTTATTCGGACCAGGAATGTCGGCACCCGGGCGCGTACCTGCTGCGTAAAACCAAAGAGCTCCTGAACGCCCTGCGTGGTTACAAACGTCAGCGCATAAAGAGATACAACACAAACAATGGCTGCAACCACTACTCTACTGGTTGAAGTTGCAAATCGGTCTCTCAGAGCTTCCGCACTAGTGGCCAATTGATTCTCCAGTGTTCAACGATAATACGTCCAAAATACATAACCCCGCCAAGTCTGTGGTGATACAAAAAAGGCCGGCTATCACGCCGGCCTTTTATCTTGCCTTACAAACCCGGGTATCTTTATAAACGCATCGTTATAAAGCCGGGAACTGGCCTGCTACGGCAACGCAGAGGCTACTTATAAACTTCTTCCTGAACCTTATCGAGGTTTTCAAGAACCTTGTCGAGGCTTGAAGGATCAAGCATGAACTGTTGGAAACCCTCCATACCCGCTTTGGCCATCGCAGCCGGAGCATCACGGTCATAGAATTGCGCTAAACCAGCAGCTGTTGACAGAGTTGCCATACCTTCAACGATGAATTTGTCATCACTGTTGATCTCAGCATCTGCGTTTGGTGGCAATTGACCGATAGTTTTATTCCACTCACTCTGGATATCAGGAGTGGCAACAAAGGCCAAAAATTTCTTTGCATTCTCTACGTTCTTTGCTTTCGCTGGAATAAAGAAAGCATCTGCAGGTGCTTCTTCTGCACGCGGAAGACCCGCTGTGATTTCAGGGAACTGAAAAAAGTCGATTTGCTCATCAGTCAGACCGGCATCTTTGTATTGACCAACAGAGAAGTTACCCATGACATACATTGCAGCATCGCCATTGGCGAAAGGTGCAATTGCATCCTGCCATGACATCGTAGCGTGAGTATTGACGAACGAACAACGATCGAGCATCTCTTCCCAGTTAGCGAAGGTAGCGCGAATTCTGTCATCTGTGTATTTGATCTTACCCGCTGTTAATTCGTTATGTACGTCATACCCATTGGTACGAAGGTTCAGGTAATCAAAAACTCCGGCAGCAGTCCAAAGAAATTTGGTGCCGATAGTAAATGGCGTGACACCGGCTTCTTTTAATTTATCGCAGTTGCCAAGCATTTCGTCCCATGTTGCCGGTTCGGTCAGAGCCAGCTTGTCATAGATGTCTTTGCGGTAGTAAACACCCCACTGGTAGTATGAGTAAGGCACGCCCCACTGCTTTCCGTCGCGTGACATCGTTGGTTTAATTGCGTTGAATTTGGATGAAAGATTTTCATCCGACTCCCACAGGTCAGAGATGTCGAGAAACAGCCCTGCATCAACAAATGGCCCCATGCGATTGCCCGGATACCAGGTAATAACGTCGGGCGCATCGTTTTGCAGCGCGCTTCGGATAGTGTCCTTGTGCGCTTCCCGGTCGCCATTGTTGGCAACCACGTTGATGTCAGGATTGGCTGCTTTGAAAGCTTCAACCGCCGCTTCGTAAGCTGCTTTTTTATCCGGGTTCAAATCATCAAAAGTGATGACCAAATCACTGGCCATTGCAGTTGCCGACATAAGCGTCGCAGCAGCAATACCTGCAATTTTGTTTAACTTGAATTTCATGTGGTGAATCCTCCGATTTGACTGATTGCGGCCAGCGATGGTCGCACAAATTATTAGCGTTTAGCCCGTCTAGGATACCACCGCTCAAGCGATCGACAAGTACCTAATTGCGAATAATTTAACGCTTTCAGGTACAAGCGCACGCATTGCTGCAAAGCCCCGGTGACCTTACCCCGCAAAGAAGGGTCATGTAAAAGCCGCTGCTCAGATTGAAAACCAGTGAGCAACACGGTTACCATGACAACGCTTATCTCACGAGACTACCCTCTTGGCTGATGTTGAACTCACCGCTTTAAAAAAATCGTTCGGCCGTGTCGATGTTATCCACGAAGTTGACTTGTCCATAAATGCCGGTGAGTTCGCAGTATTTGTCGGGCCCTCCGGTTGTGGAAAATCCACACTTCTCAGGCTCATCGCAGGCCTTGAGGATGCCACCAGCGGCTCAATCTCGATTGATTCTGAGGACGTTACTGCAGTCGATGCCGCCGACCGCGGCATTGCAATGGTGTTCCAGTCGTACGCGCTATACCCGCATATGTCCGTCAAAGAGAACATGGGTTTTGGCCTTAAAATGACAGGCCACGATCCGGCAATGGTCGAAGAGCGCGTACAAAAAGCTGCAAAAATTCTCCACCTTGAACCACTGCTTGATCGCAAACCGAAAGCGCTATCAGGCGGGCAAAGGCAACGAGTTGCGATCGGCCGCTCAATTGTTCGTGAACCCAAAGTATTTCTTTTTGATGAACCACTTTCAAATCTCGACGCTGAACTTCGAGTACGCATGCGCCTTGAGATTGCAAAACTGCACAATGATCTCGGTGCAACCATGATCTATGTTACCCATGATCAGGTCGAAGCCATGACACTGGCAGACAAAATAGTAGTGCTGCGCGATGGTCGAATAGAACAAGCTGGAGCCCCGATGCATCTCTACAACGATCCGGACAACACTTTTGTCGGTGGCTTCATTGGATCACCAAAAATGAATATTCTTAACGCAAGCGTGGTGAATCAAAGCAACAACACCACAACGGTCGCACTTACCGACTACGCCGGTGATGAATTTTCCATACCGTGTGAATCACAGCTCAATGCAGGGGACAGAGTTCAGGTGGGTATACGCCCCGAGCACTTTACCACTGCCGGCAATGCGCTTTTACAAACGCGCATTGAAGTAGTGGAAAGTCTGGGCGGATTATCTTACGGCTATGCAGATGCAGAGAGTGAATCACCGCTAACGATGGCCCTTGAAGAACACCAGCTCAGCGATGCACGAGGTGACTTCACCGCACGCTTTAATGCAGACCGGGCATTTTTGTTCGACCCGGAAACAACGCAGCGTATACGTTAAATCTCTGATTTCCACACAGCCACATCGGCAGGATGCAACTCAGCAGACCCGATCAGATAATCTTTTGTGTGCTCAAGGGAAACAGTATCGGGACCATAGTTAAACGCGAAAACAAATTCCCCACAGCGCTTAATACGCAAGCCTTCACTACACTCTACTGTGTCTATGCCCGATTCATTTAATCGCGCCTCAATAAATTTCAACAACGATTGATCATCAAGACAGGCATTCAGATAATGATTGTTGTCTTTTTCATAGTGAAACCCCCAACCATCCGGGAATGTCGCTGCTGCTTCAATCTCGGTACTGACTTTTTCACGCCATCTGACCGCGGTATATCCATTCGATGACTCAACACGTGCAAAATCTGGCAGCGATTCAACGCGGGTAACTTTGATTGACAGTAACGACTGCAGCAGTGATGGCGGTAATGATGGCGGAATAGAATATTCATCTGTTTTACTGCCACACCGCGGACCAATAACAACGTGGGCATCGCTTGCCATCAATTCATTTATCAATGCATCGTCAACTGAAACACTATTCGTTAGTACTACTAACTTATAGTTTTTCAGAGGTGTGCCGGGTCGTACAATGTCTATATCCACACCACAACGCCGGACCGAAGAATAAACACTCTGCACCCACTCAAGTGGACCATAATTGTCACCCTGCGGTTGTATGCGAAGCATCTGATCCCCTGCGTAGTCGAACACTAACGCGACTTCTGACTGAGGCAATGCTTCAGCACGAGCACCGATGTCTTGAGATGACACCAGTTTCTCCAGATCTTTGCCAAGTAATCTGACTTCACCAGCGGCTTCGTCCTCACTACCATCAGGCAACAGCAGTCCGGTATGCATCTGTTCCTGCGCCGCAGGCATCTGCCGCCATCGAAACCATGACATCAGCTCAGCACCATGAGCCAATGCTTCAAGTGCCCACAGCCTGACCATACCCGGAAGCGGTGCCGGATTATGTGGTGCCCAGTTCACTGGTCCCGGCTGCTGTTCAATAATCCACAGCCGTCCCATGCCACTATACAGATCATGGTGAAACGCCGATGAATCCGGATGACCAGTGCGGAACCATTTCTTTTGATCGCCTTCATTTGCACCATCACGATCGAGAAACCCTAGCGGATAGTTATCCCATGCAGCAATATCAAGCACTTCAGCGGTGGTGTAGTGATCAAATTCAGTAAAATTACCCATGAAGTTATGCATCACATCGCGCCCGCGTGAGTGCTTTCTGATCAGATCGGTCTGCAGCTTATTAAATGACGCAACCTGGTCTGATGAAAATCGCCAGAAGGCCAAACGGTGTGCCGGATTAAGCTCGGTAACCGACAACATCGGCAACGGTATTTGCTCAAAACTACTGTACTCCATGCTCCAGAATACATTACCCCAGAGCACATTCAGATTATCTATACTGCCGTAACGTACCCTGCACCACTCACGAAAAGCAGACAGCGCATCAGCGGAGTAACTCACAATAGTACTGTGGCAGCCATACTCATTATCAGTTTGCCAGGTCGTTACCGCTTTGTGGTTACCGAACTCTTTAACCAGCTTCTCGACAATTCGGTGACATTCTTTTCTGTAAACTTTAGATGAAAAGCAATAGTGCCTTCTTGACCCGAATCCTTTCGAATTACCTGACTCATCAATCGCAAGAATTGACGGGTGCTCATCAATTAGCCACTTTGGGGGTGTCGCAGTTGGCGTGCCGAGAACAACTTCGAGGCCTTCTGCGTGCAGAACATCCAGAGCGCGTTGCAGCCATGCAAAATTAAAATCATCACGCGCAGGCTCGAGTCGGCTCCATGCAAACTCACCGACTCGAACCACACTAATTCCCATCTCACGCATGCGGCGTGCGTCATCTGACCACACCGATTCCGGCCAGTGTTCCGGGTAGTAACAGACTCCTAGCTTCATAAAATTGACTTCACTCAATGATGCACTGTCGAAGCTGCTCTGCGGCTAACTCAGGTTGCAACGGATTAACAATATTATTACTACCGGCCTCAGCACCAGCAAGAAACTTCACTTTCTCAGAGTCCCGCAACGGTGGTTGCATAGCAATGTGAAAATGCCAGAACCGATTGTCTTTATCATCGTCGCAGGGAGCGTTGTGCAGCAGGGTTATGTTCGGGGATTTGCGTTGAAACAATACATCGTAACGCTTTGCCTGACGTTGATAGACTAACGCCAGATCATCCCGCTCTTCTTTTTCCAGAGCGTCGATATAAGGCACCTGCCGATGTGGTACGACCCATGTTTCATAGGAGAACCTTGCAGCGAACGGCACTATCACGGAACAGTGCACAGATTTCTCAACCAGGTTTGCTGACGCCTGAGGATCATTCAGCAGATCAGTCAGTAAACTCGCACCTGCGTTACGCGCAGCATAAGCTGCCTGAGCACTACGCATACGCAGAGCCGTGTCAGTCACAAAAGGATAACCATATACCTGCCCGTGCGGATGCAAATTAGATGCACCAACTTCAGCGCCTTTATTTTCGAAGATAAGTACCTGTTGAATCATAGGATCGGCAGCAAGTTCCCTGTGTTCATCACACCACAGCTCAACAACCCGCTGCATGTCGTCCAGAGATAGCTCCGGCAATGTCAGATGGTGCTTTTCCGACCAACATAAAACACGGCATCGTCCCTTCGCCGCTGCTCGTTTAAATAACACATTACCGTTAGCATTTTTATCAGCTACTGCAGGTAAGGGTGCTGCAGGTGCTAATGACGGAAAATCATTATCCATCGCCCGAGTACCGATATAGTCCGGGTTAACCTCCCCGTTGGCACGTGTCACCCGCGGACAGAGGTAGCAATCCGGATCATGAGACGGTACGTCTTCTGTTGAGTTTTTACTGACCTTGCCAGACCAGGGCCGCGCCTTGGTATTAGCCGCAATAATCACCCATTGTTCAAGCAGCGGGTGCCAGCGAGTTTCCCAGTTACCACCGTCTGTAGAACTCAAGGGGTCACCTCGCCCGCACCGGATGTTGCTGTAGTAACGTAGAAATCTGCCTGCAAATTCATGGCAGCGCTGTACGCAGCGCCCACGTCCCGAATGAAACTCTCAACCGCATCTTCATGCACCAGACTCACTGTGCACCCACCAAAGCCTGCGCCGGTCATACGACTGCCGATAACACCTTCCGTCTGCATAGCCAGATCAACCAGGCAATCGAGGGTAGCACTTGATACTTCAAACAAGTCACGCAGCGATTCATGTGACTGCACCATCATTTGCCCAAACTCTTCCAGCTGCCCTGCTTTCAAGGCATACGTTGCGCGCTTAACACGATCTGATTCTTCAATAACGTGTGTCGCACGATTGCGAATAATTTTATCAGTCAGCAAATGAATATTTTGCTGCAACTGTACCGGGGTTATATGTGCCAGTTGCGAGGCACCGGTGACCGGCGCCAGCAGCTTAAGTGCAGACTGACACTCCATCACTCTGTCATTATAGGCACTGCCTTTTAGCTCGCGCGGTTGATTGGTGTTAGCTATTATAATGCGATAATCACCCGGATTGAGTGGCACCATTTCGTATTCAAGCGAGTTACAGTCAAGCGCTATGGCACACCCTGATTGAGCAACCGCAATTACGAACTGATCCATAATGCCGCACTGAACATTAATAAACGTATTTTCTGCGCGTTGTGCCAGCAACGCCAGTTCCTGAGCCGACAGATTTGCGTTGGTATAGTGGTTAATCACACAAGCTGTAAGAACAGAAATAGACGCCGAAGATGAAAGACCGGCACCGTGCGGCAAGTCACCAGTGAACTGCAACTTCAACCCGCGCACTTCATAGCCGAGCTTCGCAAACTCAATCATCACCCCGAGCGGATAGTTAACCCACTCTGTACCGATTGGCGCGGCATCAACGGTAATTTCTGCAACAGTATCAAATTCAAAGTCTTCTGAAGACAGAGCGACACCAGACACTGATGGATCTTCGGTTACTACAACGCGAGTACCGCGATTGATCGCACAGGGAAGCACCAGACCACCATTAAAGTCAGTGTATTCACCAATCAGATTTACTCTTCCCGGAGCGTAGAATTCTCTGGTTGTTGTCACTGGATTTTCACCTCTATTAACACAGCTGACTGCGCGGGCATCACTGGCAGCGAGAGACCCACTGTCATTAGCAACGCACCGCTTACTGTCTGTTCCTGCAACAACCAGGCAGGCATTTTTTTCGTATAGTCTTCCAGCTGCTTTTTATTGTGACTGATAAGATTAACGCTGTAGGTAGCCTCTGGTCTTAAACCCGAAAGTACCAGTTGCCCCGGTATAGTTTGCGGCAAACTCGCTTCAGCCACAGCAAACCACCAGGATTTTTCCTGCGCATCACAGACTAAACCGCTACACACCAGATTCTCTACGGATGAATCAAGTCGCCATGTGGTGCACGAGGCGATCCAGTCGCGATTTGCCTTGTACAACGACACGTAGTTCAACAGTATCTGTTTTTCTTCTGAACTCAGTTTGCGTGCGTCGATTTCATAACCGTACTGCCCCTGCAGTGCGACTATGGCGCGAGTATGAATATTAATGTTCCTCCCGGTCAGGTGTGCTTCTGCATGCCCGACGTGAGCACCCATCACTTCCGGTGGATTAAAATAGCTGTAACCTCGCTGAATTTTTACTCTGTCGATCGCATCAATAGAATCTGATGTCCACACTCGACCGGTATAGCTCAACACACCCCAGTCTGCGCGGGCACCACCCGAGCTGCACGATTCTATCTCGAGGTTGTTAAAAGCACTGGTAAGTTTCCGCATTAATCGATAACACGCGGTGGTCTGCAGCACCATCCGGCTGCGCGCACCGTCACCGGCAAGAATAATATCTCTATTATGATCCCACTTAATATAGTCGATTTTATAGTCGCGTATGAGATCAGAGATTTTTGTGTATAGATAATCGAATACATTTGGATTATCTATATCCAGTACCAGCTGATATCTGGCCATCGGTGTCTCATAAGGCTTCAGGTGCAAGACCCACTCAGGATAATTGCGATACAGCTCGCTATCCGGATTCACCATCTCAGGTTCAAACCATAAGCCGAATTGCATTCCGTGAGAGCGAACATGATCAACAACCGGATGCAATCCTTCAGGGTACACAGTTTCATCTACCGTCCAGTCACCAAGCCCTGCATTATCTGCGCGCCGGGCGGGAAACCAGCCATCATCCAGTATAAAGCGTTCAGCGCCAACTTCTGCCGCACTATCAATCAACGACTTAAGGCTGTCGATATTGTGATCAAAGTATAGAGCTTCCCAACTGTTAGCATGTACAGGCCTTTCCCTGCGAGTCCATGCAGGCAGCACCTCACTGCGCAAAAACTCATGCATTGCCTGACTCACCGCATTCAAACCGGATGATGAATGCCGTTTAAAAAAACAAACCGGTGCTTTAAAAGGATCACCGGCTTCAAGCTGCAGCTCACCGGGGTCGAGCGACACACCTGACTGATAATAAACCCGACCGTCACTGAGCAATTCAACATTGGACGCATGGCTGCCACTCCACGCAAGATTAGCTGCCATCACATCGCCGTGTTGCTCGCTAAAACCCGACTTTCCAACAATTACTCCGGGATAGCGCTCGTGACTGGTTCTACCGCGATGACTCTGCAAAAACAATGAACCTGGTGCGATAACAGAGCGGTGCGTTTGAAATTCCAATCCCCAACGACCATGTAAATGCAAACACTCGCGATAACTACCCGGTAACGGCATAGTGGCACTTGCCAGCCAGTCAACGGTATAACACGCCGCACTTTTATTGATTAAGGTTACACCGATAGAAAGCACACCGGTTATTTTATGCAGCGACACGTTCAAAGATACAGACAGCTCTGCAGAATCGTCATTTAATTCAATTATCAGGCTACCGTCTTTTTCCGCAACACTGCTACGCACGAATTGATGATCAAATCGAGTTCCGTTGCAGTGGCCTCTTAATGCTGGCGAACAATCAATGCCGGAAGACCGTTGCGGAAACAGTGACAGAGAAACAGATTCATCAAGCTTCGCCATAGGCAGCGGCAGATCACTGATCAACGCTACGGCATTCTGATCAGCGGCATTCTGATCAGCGGCATTCTGATCAGCGGTATTCTGGCCTGCGCTGTTCTGGCTCGGGGCGCTCGGCAGACGATCACCGAACCATGCAATAGCAGGCACATCCGATTCACCCGACGCAGTTAACAGCACAGTGGTGTCAGTCGCGTCCAGCCTCCATAGCGATGAAGTCATACTTTTGGTAGTCCGGATGTTAAGTAAGTGGGCAAATTGCCAAAACCAACAGGCCAGTACAAATAGGCCGGTACAAATAGGCCAGTATAGATAGCCTGGAACAAACTGGCCAGAACAGGGAAACCAGAAATTAATCCGGTAGCCATATTTTTCTGAGCTGCAAATTTATCAAATGCCGTTACCGCGCACAACGACACGACGGCAATTGTTATTCTGGCCGGCAAAGAATCATTATATAATCACGCAGCCAGCCACTTCACCGGAACGTGAGTAAATCTACTTCCATTCAAGGTGCGACACTCAATCGCCGTTAACTGCTCCTTATGACCACCAGTTCCATCGTTAAAAACCACAAAACCCATGTAAGTGGCGCCGTATTGCTGGCAGCTGGCCGGGGCGCAAGACTCCAACCCCACACAGATATAACCCCCAAGCCACTGCTGCCTGTTAACGGTGCACCAACGTTAGATTTATATTTTAATGGTCTTGCCACTGCCGGAGTACAGAATGTTGTTTTAGTAGTACATCATCTGGCAGAGCAAATAGAAAACTATGCAAGCAAAATTGAATCGCGCTTTGGGATAAATTGCACAACAGTCACACAGGAAGTACTGAACGGAACCGCTACCGCCCTTGAATCTGTTTATCAGGGTGCAAAATCCGCCGATGAAAATACAAATACAACTCATACCGCACTACTTCAATCAATAACAAACTCGCCATTCCTTCTGACCGCAACCGACTACCTGATTCCGCCAACCTTCATACCTGATTTTTTATCTTTCTATCTTTCGACCAATGAAGACATCGCTGTCAGCATTAAGTCTGTTCCGAAAGAGCAACTGGCATCACGCAGCAGCATTCGCTTTTCCGATGATGATCAAATACTTGAAGTGGTAGAGAAACCAGCTGAAGGGCAAGCACCCAGTAGCTACTCGGCCAATCTGACTTACGTACTGCCGCCCGAAGTATTACAGCTATTGACTGACGTTAAAGCATCACCGCGCGGGGAACGCGAAGTGCAAACGGCTATCAATGGTTATCTGGCCAGTGGTGGCAGCGCCCGTGGCCTGGTGCAACCAGCGCCCCCCGAATGGACGCCCGCAAACCGCTAAGCCGTTTGCTGCATGTAAAGCCTGATCGTTCATAATCTGCAGGTAATTCGGGTACCTAACGCAGAGTCTCTACGCTCATGCGTTTCCCGTTCTTGCATTCCGGACTCATATACTTGAGCAGGGAATTCACAATTAAACCTCTATTTGCGCACCGTTTAATCTTGTTTACTCAGAGCGGAGCCGGTTTTTGTGATGCACTTAAATAATGTTTACATCATCAGTGCCGATCGGATTCTTATATATATCTAACTGAAGATCGCACTATGGTTGTTAGCATACGGACATTAGTAAAGATTGCGTCACTGGCAGCAATCAGTATATCCACGACTCAGTTAAACGCTGCAGTAGTTGAATGCGAGTATTACTCAAAGTCAGAGTGGCCCTCCACCGAGGAAAGAGTTTGTCAGGACTCAACAGTGCCACCACTGCCGCTTTTCTCAAACGATGCAACGACCTTCAGTCTGTGGCCTGTTTGTGAAAGCAGCAGCTCCGATCCTGATGGTGACGGATGGGGTTGGGAAAATTTCCGCTCTTGTCGCGCAGAGTTTCCAGCCGCTGCGCCTGCCCTCCCAACACCAGTCGACGTTGCTCCTGCAGCACAACCTCTACCTGCAGAACCCTTATCAACAGAACAACGGTTTGCCACCTGTAATGACAGTTCCAGCGATCCGGATGGCGATGGATGGGGTTGGGAAAACAATGCCTCATGCATAGTAGACAATAACCGACCCCCAGTTTGCGAGAGTGCCAACAGTGATCCGGATGGTGACGGCTGGGGATGGGAAAATAATGATTCGTGCATTGTAGACACGAGTGATACACAAAACGAAATCACTGAAGTACCCGACACCACAAGTAGTCAGGATGGCAACGACAGTTCAGGTAGTGAAGAAAAAACCAACACAACTGTTGCGCAGCATCCACTGTGTGAAAGTGCCTCCAGCGATCCGGATGGTGATGGCTATGGCTGGGAAAATAACAGCTCATGTATCGCAAGTCCAAACACCAGCTCAACCGATACTACAACAGCAGACAATACAGACAGCAGTACGGCTGCGAACCCGGATAACACTGAAAACGTGGTTGCAGAGGCAGATGAAACAGACATCAATACCACGGAAAGCGATGCCGACGTTACAGATCTAAACAAGAAAGCTGAAACCAGCCCGAACAACGCAATAATTTATCAACAGGACTTTGAGACTGCCAATGTAGGCATCTACACCCCTGAAGATCTCAATGCTCAATGGGATACGCCACTATGGCATCTCGGCTTTAGAGACGGTCGAGCCAATATTATTACTGACATGCAGAATGGCAAATCTTTACAAATAACCTACCCTGCCAACAAATTCGGAGCAGGCGGAGCATCTGCGTTTTTAAGCGACCTGGCGTTTGGCGTTGAAATCGAAGGACACTACGAAGAGCTGTACCTGTCTTATGATATGAAATTTGCTGAAGGCTTTGATTTTGTTCGAGGCGGAAAACTGCCCGGGCTATGCGGATACAGCTATAAGCAGAAGCCTAGTGATGGTTGTAATACCGGTGGTGGCTATCCTACAGGTTACGACGGATGGAGTGCCAGAGGCATGTGGCGCGTAGACGGCACTCTGGAAAACTACGTTTATAATGCCAGTCAGGAGAGCTTCTATGGTGATGACGAGTACTGGAATGTTGAAGCCGTGCCCGGTCATTGGCATCGGGTACAACACCGGGTAGTATTAAACACGGTGGGGCAGAAAAACGGTATTCTTGAAGCCTGGCTGGACGGCAATAAGGTGCTTAGCGACAATACAGTTGAATACAGAAAAACTGAAGATATAAAAATTAATCTTTTTTACTTCAACACATTCTATGGCGGTAACGATTCCAGCTGGGCCCCGTCTACGGATCAGTTTATGTATTTCGATAACTTCCGTATCTCAACACAACCAATCGAAAACTCTGACGACTTTAGTTCGACATTGCTGCAAAACGATACCAGCCAGAATATAGAAACTTCATCTGGTGGTGGTCCTTTCTTTGCGCCAGCGCTTTTGCTTTTAGCTCTATTACGCCGACGTTCGGTGTAAACCGCCGCGGTAATTCAGATGTTCCGTAAGCTACGGATCAATATTCTGCTATCGAAACAGCATTATCGGTACTTTGCAGGCACCAATCATCTGTGTGGTAGTGGAACCGATAATCAGATTTCTGATTCGTGAATGCCCGTAAGCCCCCATTACCAGTAAATCAAAACCGTCGGTCTCGACGGATTCAGCTATCACTGTTTCAGGCTGACCGGGAATTACTTTGGATTCCGCAGCAAATCCGGCTTCGCGCAGAGCCGCAACAGCACCCCACAAAGGTTTTTGATTACTCGATGTTTCGCTGCCTACCTGAATTAATAAACACTCAAGCCCTTTAAACATATCACTGCGAACAATATGCTCAACCGCTTTGATAGAGCTTGAACCACCGTCAAAAGCAATCAACATTTTTTTAACAGGCTTGAAAGCACGTGAAGCAACCAGCACCGGTTTCTTAGTGGAGCGGACAACCCGCTCAAGATTGGTACCCAGATGCTCCATATCTATATGAGAGTGTTCACCACGCTTGCCAATAACTATGAGGTCTGCATCATCCTCAAACTCTTCCATGGTGGCGAGCAGCGGCCCATGACGCAACATGGTAGTAACATCGCCAGCACCCATTTTTGCTGCACGGTCTTTGGCGTCTTCAAGAATTGCCCTGCCACGCTTGTTGACAAGGCGGGCTTTCTGACCGTCAAGCTCCGCCAGCTCTTCAAGTAACGCACTTCGAGCTCCAAGACCTATGCTGCCGCTCAAGTCCGCATTATCGGTAGCGATTTCACGACGACCAAGCACATGCAACAGCATCAACGACGATTCACCGTGAGAGGCAACCCAGCCCGCGTGATCACAAACACTTTGCGAGTAGCTCGAACCATCTATTAGAGCAATAATTCTGTTCATGTTTAATGCCCCATCAATCGTTCAAGCGCGCCGGGCTTATCGTGAACACCCAGTTTTTCCACGAGTGTTTCACTGGCCTCATTCATACCAATAATCTCCACCTCTGCCCCCTCTCTCCGGAACTTCAGTACAACTGTGTCAATTGCGGTAACACTGGAGATATCCCAGATATGTGCGTTGGATACATCTATGACGACTTTATCGAGCGACTCTTTGAAGTCGAAAGATGCATTAAACGCCTCAACTGAGGCAAAAAACAACTGCCCTTCAACTAAATAAGTTCGTGTGCTTCCGCCATCAGTCACTGTAGAGCTAACTCCGAACAGTTTTGAGATCTTCCAGGCAAAGAAAATTCCTGAAAACAGTACACCAACCAGCACCCCAATGGCGAGATTGTGGGTGGCAACCACCACAATGACTGTCGCTAGCATCACAATTGACGAGGCGCGCGGGTGCTCTCTGAGGTTTTTAATCGATGACCAGCTGAACGTACCAATCGATACCATAATCATTATTGCCACCAGCGCTGCCATGGGAATCTGCTTGACCCAGTCACCCAGAAAAACAATCATCACAAGCAGAAATATGCCGGCACAGAATGTCGACAATCGACCACGTCCACCCGACTTTACATTAATGATCGACTGACCAATCATCGCACAACCTGCCATACCACCGATGAAGCCGGTACACATATTCGCAATGCCCTGGCCGATACTTTCGCGATTCTTGTCACTGCGTGTATCGGTCAGTTCATCAACAATAGTGGCCGTCATCAATGATTCCAGCAAACCCACCGCCGCCACACCCGCAGAGTAAGGCAGAATTATTTGCAGCGTTTCAAGCGTAAGCGGAATATCAGGAATCAGAAAAACCGGTAATGTTGAAGGCAACTCACCCATGTCACCAACGGTTCGCAGGTCAAGGCCCAGGCCGATACTAATTGCCGTCAAAATGATTATGCACACAAGCGGCGACGGCACCGCATTGGTGACCCGAGGCAGCAAATATATTATCGCAAGACCACCGGCAATCATTACATAGGTGAGTGGCGGCACACCGATTAGCTCAGGCAGCTGCGCCATAAAAATAAGAATCGCCAGCGCATTGACGAAACCGGTCATCACCGAGCGCGAGACAAATCGCATGACAAAGCTAAGTTTGAGGAGTCCGGCAATAATCTGCAGCACACCAGCTAAAACGGTTGCTGCCAGCAGATATTGCAAGCCGTAATCTTTGACCAGCGTTACCATCAAAACCGCCGTGGCGGCGGTAGCGGCCGAAATCATACCCGGCCTGCCACCGGTAATCGCCATAATTACGGCGATTGAAAACGATGCGTACAGTCCGACTTTCGGATCAACGCCTGCGATAATCGAGAACGCTATCGCCTCAGGTATTAGTGCCAGTGCGACCACAAGACCGGCCAATACGTCAGCGCGTATATTACCGAACCATTCCTGCTGCAGTTCTACCAGAAAATCAGCTCTCACAGATTTTCTCCGTCAAAAATAGATTGAATTACGCTGTCTACAGCAAGAAATGGGGGAGCAATCGTCTGCTGCGATTGCAAAGAATCGATAGAGATTTTCAAAATGGTTTTTTCTGTATTTTAAAGATGTCAGCAGAGTCACTGACCAGGGGCGGATGCAGTTAGAAATGGCGGGCAAAACCCACAAACTGGTCGCGGGATAAGCCCGCTAGTATAGCAGTCAATAGATATTGGCTGTTCAGTATTGCCAAACTAATGGCGTAGCACATGGTGAAGTACAGCAAGCTGCAATTAACCTAACCGGATTCAGGCACACCGGCGTAAGCGTAATTGTCTGTCGATATATCACCATGCCAGACATACACCGACATAAACGCAAGTCGACCGGTGCGATTGGCATGCTCCATCATTGAAGGGTGATAAGAGCGTTCACCAGGCCCATGCACAATGTACGGATCGTCAGCACGCATCCAGTCTGCTCGCCCTGCCAGCATCACATAGATTTCCTCAGCCGGATGGGTGCGAATGCCATATTCAGAATCGGGCAACATGCCATAAAGACCCAGACGCACCGTGTCAGATTGCACCAGTCCGCCCGGACCCAATAACTCAACATGAACTTTAGCCAGACTGTGCTTCACATACAGTGGGTCACTGGAGGTTTGAGGCGGTATCCACTCAAACGGTATTTGCTCAATTAATCTGCAAACAGGGTGAGCGTCAGGTGCTGCCATAACATCAAGGTATGGTTGCGCCAGAGCTTTATTAGCGTGAGCTTTATTAGGCAGGGCTTTATTAATGC
>CAZYRP010000113.1:0-16557 GCA_964649465.1 uncultured Granulosicoccaceae bacterium
GATAGTCAGCTGAGTTGAATCGATACTAATAGAGTCAACAGCCGGCACCAGTGGTGCAATTTCGCGGTTATGGTCTCGGTCGTCTCGCGCAATAATGTCCGCGAGTAAACCGGCAATATTAGCTTCCATCCCCTTGCTAATCAACTGTTTATGTCGTCTTTCTGCGCGGATCTGCGCGCTGGCGGTGAGATAAATCTTGAGAATGGCATCCGGAAAGATGACTGTACCCATATCACGACCATCTGCCACCAGCCCCGGCATTCTGCGGAAGCGATGCTGCCGATCAAGCAGCTCCTTACGCAATGCAGGAATAGTTGCAATTCTGGAAGCGCGATCCCCCACTTCTTCACGACGCAGATCCAGCGTGACATCCTGACCGCCCAATTCCACCTGGCTGTCGCCTGCACCACTGCGTTTGAAAACGATGGGAGCTGTGCGTCCCAGCTCTACCAGCCCGCGGGTATCATCTTCCGGAACCATCCTGTTCAACGACGCGAGCGCCACGACCCGGTAGAGCGCCCCGCTGTCGAGAAAGTGAAAACCAAGTTTTTCCGCAACAGCGCTGGCGATAGTTCCTTTGCCCGAGCCACTCGGGCCATCGATGGTAATCACCGGGGCGATCTTCACACTCTGATTTTTCTGGCTGTCTTTCTGGCCGTCAGCGGCTGCTTTGCGCAAGTCCTCAGAGCCTCCGTTACGACTTTTGGCAGCGGATACTTTACTGGAGTTTTTGTTTGCCAGAGTTGAATTAACACTGCTCATCCCGCTTGTCCTCAGTCGGCACTGCTTATGTTGATTCCGAGATCTGCCATCAAACTAAAGAAGCCCGGAAACGATGTATCAATATGCTGGGTATCATTTACTTGTATTGGTGCTGACGAACAGAGAGCCGCCACACAAAAGGACATTGCGATGCGATGATCAAAGTGCGTTTCGACAACTCCGCCACAAATATTAGATTGATTGATGATCATACCGTCTTCGGTAGCTGTTGCGTCTGCACCAATATTTCTCAGCCCCTCTGCCATTGCCGCAATGCGATCACTTTCTTTCACCCGCAGTTCTTCGGCTCCGGTAATTCGGGTTGTACCACTGGCAACAGTTGCCGCCACAAACACGACTGGCAATTCATCAATAGCCAACGGTACAAGATGTTCCGGAACATCTATACCCTTAAGCTCAGCACTCCTGACCCGGATATCTGCTACCGGCTCGTCACCCGCCATTCTTTCGTTAAGCAGCTTGATGTCCGCACCCATTAGTTTGAGAATATCAATAATGCCTGTGCGAGTCGGATTCACCCCTACTCCTGCAATTGTTAGATCAGAGCCTTTGGCTATAGACGCTGCAACGATCAAAAAAGCCGCCGATGAAATGTCCGCCGGTATTTCAAGGTCACAGGCTTTTAATTTACCGCCACCTTGCAGCGAAATATGATTGCCTTCAGTTTTAACCGGGTAGCCGAAAGAGCGCAGCATCCGCTCAGTATGATCACGCGTCGGCGCAGGCTCAACTACGCTCGTAATACCATCGCCGTATAAGCCCGCCAAAAGCACACAGGATTTCACCTGCGCACTGGCGACTGGCAGGTCATAGTGAATTGCATTGATACTACTAACCGGATTAACTACCAATGGCGGTTTGCCCTGGTCATCACTCTGCACATCTGCTCCCATCTCTTTCAACGGATTGATTATGCGACCCATTGGTCTGCGTGACAGAGACTCATCACCGGTGACACGGGTTTTAAACGATTGTGCCGCAAGAATACCAGTTATCAAACGCATACCGGTGCCGGCGTTACCCATGTACACATCGCTGGCAGGAGCTTTCAAACCATTCAGACCAACGCCCTGAATACGTAGCGATGTCTCACCGGTTTTTTCTATGGAGACACCCATGTCTTCAAAAGCCCTGGCGGTGTTCAGACTGTCTTCACCGGTTAAGAATCCGCTGATATTGGACTCACCTTCAGCCAGTGACGCAAAGATAACTGAACGATGCGAACATGACTTATCGCCGGGCACAGTGACGATTCCGTTGACGCTGCCACCTGCTTCGATTAGGTGATTAGTGCTATTCATATTTGAGAGTTATGTACTGGGTTGAGACTAGTTGTAGGTTGTTCAGGGTCGGACAACAGCCTTCTCCTGTTTAAATGTTTATTGGCTTAATTTTAGGATTTATCTTCTATATTATCTGACGGTAAATTTCCTGAAGGTACACTTACCGAAGGCAAAACTTTGGTATCACGGGTCTGCTTCGCTATTGTGAACAACTGTTCAAGTGCGTCACCATCTTTCGATTCAACAGCATCAATCAACGAGTCGAGCCCGCCTTTAAACTTGTCGAGTGAAGACAGCAACGCATCTCTGTTGTAAAGACAGACATCCCGCCACATCACCGGGTCACTTGAAGCTATTCTTGTGTAGTCTGCAAAACCACCACCCGCGTGATGCAGCAATGGTGATTCCTGGTCCATGCGATACAAGGTCTCCACCAGACTGAATGCTACCATGTGCGGTAAATGACTTGTGGCAGCGAATACCGCATCGTGATGTTGCGGGTCCATTTGCTCTATAACCGCGCCCGTTGATTTCCACAGCTCCTCAACGCGCCCGGCCGCGGTCGCTGAAGTTTCTGCAACAGGCGTCAGAATTAGCCTCCTGCCGCGATACAGAGAAGCAAAGCCGGCTTCCACGCCACTATGTTCTGTACCCGCTATCGGGTGTGCCGGTACGAAATTCTCAAAATGCCGCAGCCGTTGACGAGCAGATTCAATCACGCTTTGTTTCACACTGCCGGCATCGGTCACTACGGTATTCGGCGGGAGTGCCGGAGCCATCTGTTCAAGTACTGAATCGATCGAACCTACGGGTGTTGCCAGCAATACCAAATCACTTTCAGCAACTGCTTCAGGAAGCGTTGTGCTGTAGTTATCGACAATACCCAGCTCGACCGCACGCCGCAGACTCTGCTCATTTCGACCGACTCCGGTAAAGCGTGCTTCGATGCCTGATTCACGCAACGCAAGCGCAAACGAGCCGCCAATCAGGCCGACGCCGACAATGGTTATATTTTGAGTCATTAAATTCTGGATTGAGGCATTGGATTCGCGTTGGCCGGAACCGCAGGCCTTGAGCAATTGGCAGTACTACCGGCATTCGCCGAGCTGAACAAAAAAACCTAGTGTACTGCAACCGGCGGGCTTTGCCGACCGGAACTTGTACGCAAAGTGTGAATCATTACCCCCCTGATGGCGCGCTACCTGCTGCTGACTCCTGATGCTGGACACCCCATTTTCTGGTCAGTTTCAACATACGAATACCTAACAGCGCTTACGGAATTTTTAGCATGCCTTTGCTTTCAAATAACTCACCGATCGACACAAAATCGAATGGCTTGTCTCGCGCCAAATGGGTCGCACTGGCCTTACCAATTTCAGTTGCTGCGGGGTGTTCGGGATTCCAGAACGGTCCGGTTATCGACTACACCGTCTCAGAAGCAGATTACCTGGCGTTGACTACTCCTGCAGCACCGAAGGAAATCGTGCCACCGACAGACAGGAAACGGGCTTCAGACTCCGTCCTGGTTGCTGAAGCTTCGGCAAAAGAGCCCGTCGTGGCCGCTGCAAAAGCTGCTGCGGCACCCGCACCGATTGCCGTTCAAAAATCAGCTGCCATGCAAATGGAAGATAACAAGCAAACTTTGTTGCCATCACTGACCAGCCCGACCATGGCAGCAAAAGAAGAAGAACCTGAGCTGGCCGCAGCATTTGACATTAATAAACTGGGCTTTACACCATCAATTTATGCAACCGCAGGCCTCGGTGTCAGTCGAGCAAACCCTGATACCAGTGCCGCCCCCGGATTTTCAATCGCAGATGACGTCGCTGCAGCCGGACAGGTTGCGATTGGTGTAGATGTACATAAAAACCTGTCCCTGGAATTACACTCAGCCGATTACGGCAGTACCGCCATTTCACCACAAGGCCGGGTAAACTTTCACGTTAACGGTATTAGTGCACTGGTATATGCAGGTAAAGCTGCCGGCAGATATCGTCGCAACGGCTGGAATGGTTACGCACGAATCGGCTACAACGAAATCGAAAACACACCTGTTGGTGATGTGCCGTTCATTGAGCAAAGCTCTGCACGCGGTTCATTTGGTTTAGGCGTTGAGTACAACACTCGACGCGGCATTGGCTTCCGCG
Organism: uncultured Granulosicoccaceae bacterium; assembly: GCA_964649465.1. Classification (GTDB taxonomy): domain Bacteria; phylum Pseudomonadota; class Gammaproteobacteria; order Granulosicoccales; family Granulosicoccaceae. The sequence continues at coordinate 4,214 of CAZYRP010000113.1, forward strand.
CGGACGCTACCGCCTACGACGGTGACGTACAGTACGGTCAACTCGGTGTTCTGTATCGAGTTGGGAAAAAGCCAAAGCGTCCGGCACTTGCACTCGCGCAAACAAAAGCACCTGAACTACCCGCAGCCCCGGTAGCGAAAGCAATTCCGTCACAAGCACTGCCAGTTGCAACGCCAGCACCTAAATCGTTGCCAGCTAATGCACCGGCGGCAGCGGAAGCTGCAGCACCAGTACTCGCAGCGGCACTACCAGAAACAGCAGCACCTAAGATGACTGCACCAAAAGCCAAACACATGTCAGATCCGATGCTCGACGGTGACATAAAGCTCAGTCAGGTAACACTGAGAACAATATCCTCAGAAAATGATGAGTGCACCCACCTAAACGGTACAATGAAAAATGTGACCTTTAGCAACGGCTCTGCTCGGCTGACTCGCGGTGCTTCCATCGAGCTAAACAGCGTTGCACATACTCTCAACGGTTGTGCTGATCGGCCAATCGTTATTTCAGCTCACACCGATAACGCAGGCCCTGCATACGCAAACGACGCACTGGCGAAAATGCGCGCCCGCAACGTTGCTTTATATCTTGGACGTCGCGGTGTAAGCATGAGCCGCATAAGCGCGGTTTCCTACGGAGAGAGTCGCCCGGTTGCTTCAAATGTGAGTGCTGAAGGACGCATGCAAAACAGAAGAGTTGAGCTCGAGGTCAGGTAAAACCTGGTTAGATTTTTGTAGCACCTCCAGCTGACAATATAAAAACAAAGCAAGGCACCCGGTTTCCGGCGTGCCTTTTTTTCTTTCGCAGAAACTACAACAACCGCAACCGGCAACGCAATTTAAATCTGTCGTGCTTTCATCATGCCGTCGATTGCAAAAATACCTTCGAGTGTTTCAACAGGTACTTCATTAGCGGTATCAATCAGTGTACAGGCAACCGCACCCTTTGATTCATTGATCATGTGTTCAATGTTAACTGACGATAGCCCAAGCAGATGAGAGATCTGGCCAACCATGTCAGGCACATTCTGGTGGATCAGGCACAAACGGTAGTCACTCTTGCGAGCCAGCTCAATTGACGGAAAGTTAACCGAGTTTCGGATGTTTCCGTTTTCGAGGTAATCCTGCAACTGATCCGCAACCATAATTGCACAGTTCTCCTCAGCTTCCGCTGTAGAGGCCCCCAGATGCGGCATCGTGATCACCCGTGGATGTTCAATCGTATCGCGGGTTGGAAAATCAGTGATGTAGTTTTTCACTTTGCCAGCATCAATTGCCTGCAAAACAGCAGCATCATCGACAATGCCTGATCTTGCAAAATTCAGTATAACGACACCATCAGGCATCGCTGCAATGCTGTCTGTGTTGATCAGATTTCTGGTTGCATCTATCAAGGGCACATGCACCGTTACAAACTCACTGTTGGCAAAAACAGCATCAACACTTGCCGCCTGCTCAACATTGCGGTTCAGCTTCCAGGCACTGGCTACCGTGAGCCCCGGGTCAAAACCGATGACTTTCATACCGAGTGCTGTAGCTGCATTAGCAACCTCAACGCCGATTGCACCCAGACCGATAACTCCCAGTGTTCTACCTGGGACCTCGTGACCTACAAATTTTTTCTTGCCGCCTTCAACCTCACGATCAAGCTCCTCACCACTCGATTGCAAGCCACGGGTGTAAGAAACTGCATCAACCAGGTTGCGTTGTGCAATAAACAAGCTCGCAATGACCAGCTCCTTTACCGCATTGGCGTTAGCACCCGGGGCATTAAACACAGGTACACCCAACTCTGTGAGACGTTCGACCGGAATGTTGTTAACACCAGCACCAGCACGCCCAACAGCCTTGAGGTTGCTGTCAAACGCCATCTCGTGAATTTTCTGCGAGCGGAGCATGATTGCGTCAGGTTCAGTGACATCTTCACTGACACCGAACTTTGAAGAATCAAAACGTTCAAGACCGAGCGGAGAAATATTATTAATCGTTTGAATCTGGTGCAGCATGGGAGTCCATTAGAAATGGTGAGCAACCCTTACAGTTGCTCACCTGCAGGGATCAGGATCAGTCTTCGGTATTATTGTCAGAGCCGGGTTCAGCACCTGGCTCAGCATCTGGCACTTCAGGGGCATTGCTGTCGGTAGCATCGGAAGCTTCCTGCTTCCCTTCCTCGCCAGTGTTTGTCTTGGTGTCTGCATCTGCTTCTTCGTCGTCATCTTCATTTACAACTCTGACAACCTGAACCAACTTCTCTTCATCACTGGTTCGTATCAGTCTGACACCCTGTGTGTTACGACCCAATACGCTAATGCCGTCAACAGCAGTTCTAATTAACGTACCACTGTTTGTGATAAGCATGACTTCATCGCTTTCCTGCACCTGCACTGCACCAACTACATCGCCGTTGCGCTCTGTAGTTTTGATATCGATAACACCTTTGCCACCACGGCCTTTGGTCGGGTACTCGGTGGTCTGGCTGCGTTTGCCGTAACCGTTTTCCGTTGCTGTGAGAATGTCACCTTCTGCTTCGATCACTATCAGTGAAATAACGGCTTCACCTTCCGCAATACGAATACCGCGCACACCGGCTGCAGTTCGACCCATCTTGCGTACAGCACTTTCATCAAAGCGCATTGCACGACCACTGCTTGAAATCAGCATGATGTCCTGACCACCGTCAGTGAGTGCCACGTTGATCAGCTGATCATCAACCCGTAAGTCGATGGCGATAATTCCATTCGCTCGCGGACGTGAAAAATCTGCCAGAGACGTTTTCTTAACCACACCATTTTTAGTGGCAAAGAACACATACTGGTCTTCAGCGTATTCGCGCACGGTGAGTACAGCACTGACTCTTTCATCTTCTTCCAGAGGCAGCAGATTAATAATCGGCCGGCCACGTGCGCCGCGGCTGGCAATTGGCAACTCATAAACACGCTTCCAGTAAACCTTGCCGACACTGGTAAAGAACAATACGGTGTCATGCATACTGGCTACAAAGAGCTTGTCGATGAAGTCTTCATCTTTCATGGAAGTTGCAGACTTGCCTTTACCACCACGTTTCTGTGCTGTGTAGTCGGAAAGTGGTTGTGCTTTGGCGTAGCCTGCATGCGACAGGGTTACAACGACATCTTCATCGGAGATTAGATCTTCAACCGTCATCTCTGAATGATCAATCATGATTTGCGTGCGGCGTTGATCGCCGTACTGTTCAAGCACTTCCTGAAGCTCCCCGCGAATTACTTCACGCAGTCGATCCGGATTCTCGAGTATTTCCATATAGCCTTCGATTCTGGTGAGAATCTCACGGTATTCATCAAGTATTTTGTCTTGCTCAAGACCGGTTAGTCGGTGTAGACGAAGATCGAGAATTGCCTGCGCCTGCGCAGGCGACAGATGGTAGCCATCGTCAAGCATGCCGAACTCGTCGCCGAGATCATCAGGCTTCGACCCTGCAGCACCGGCACGCTCTAACATATCTACCACTGAACCAGGTTTCCAGACACCTGCAACCAACTGTTCTTTGGCAGTTGGCGGGTTAGGTGCTGCCTTAATCAGGTCAATGATCGGGTCGATGTTGGCAAGCGCCACTGCAAGACCTTCCAGAATATGGGCACGTTCACGCGCTTTGCGTAAATCAAAGATCGTGCGGCGAGTCACTACTTCGCGACGATGGCGTATAAATGCATCAAGAATTTCACGCAATGTCAGCAGCTGTGGCTGACCATCCATTAGCGCCACCATGTTAATACCGAACACCGTTTGCAGCTGTGTTTGCTTGTACAGCTGATTAAGCATTACCTCACCGGACTCACCACGACGCAGCTCTATAACCATGCGCATGCCGTCTTTATCTGACTCATCACGCAGCTCGGTTATGCCTTCTATTTTTTTGTCCTTAACCAGCTCGGCTATTTTTTCCAGCAACCGTGCTTTGTTCACCTGGTATGGCAATTCCGTGACAATGATTGTGTCTTTACCAGTCTTTTCATTATGCTCAACCGATGCTTTCGCTCTGACATGAACGCGGCCGCGGCCGGTTTCGTAAGCTTCCCGAATACCGCGCGCACCGTTAATAATGCCGTAGGTTGGGAAATCAGGACCCGGAATAAGCTCCATTAATTCGGGCAGCGTGATTTCAGGGTTTTCCAGCATGGCCAGGGTGCCACTGATCACCTCAGTGATGTTGTGCGGCGGTATGTTGGTTGCCATACCCACTGCGATACCGGATGAACCATTAATAAGCAGGTTTGGTATGCGTGCGGGCAGTACAGCGGGTTCTGTCTCTGAGCCGTCATAGTTGGCAGTGAAATCAACCGTGCCTTTATCCAGATCTGCGAGTAGCTCGTGCGCAATACGCGCCATACGCACTTCTGTGTAACGCATTGCCGCAGGAGAGTCGCCATCTATCGAACCGAAGTTGCCCTGCCCGTCTACCAGCATGTAGCGCATTGAGAATGGCTGCGCCATACGAACAATGGTGTCGTAGACTGCGGTGTCACCGTGCGGGTGGTATTTACCAATAACATCACCGACAACACGGGCTGATTTTTTGTACGATTTGTTCCAGTCGTTGCCGAGCTCACTCATGGCATAAAGCACGCGCCGATGAACTGGTTTGAGGCCGTCTCTGACATCTGGCAGAGCACGACCCACAATTACACTCATCGCATAGTCAAGATACGACTGGCGCATCTCGTCTTCGAGATTTACCGGCAGGATTTCCTTTGCAAAATCAGACATTTTTACTCAGGTAGTGAATCGGAAAAACAGTTGCAAGAAGCACATCTGGAGGGGTGTTCGTTATTCCGACAATGATACCACATACTCCTTATTAATACGTCAGTTTTACGGCCCGGAAACAGTTTAACAATTGTCACCCGCCAGGCCCGATACCTGAAGACATTCCGGCACCGGAATCAACACCGGCAAAAGTTTCAAATCGGCGGGAATTTTCACGGACTTTATTTGCGTTCGACTGATACATTCTGCAGAAATTCCGGCAAGCTGTGATAACTTGCTGGCCTGCGCCGACCCGATACAACCGGTAAAACACAGCCGCGCAGTACACCAACCGCAAAGCGCGGGTGTTATGAACAGCATTGGAACACCATGACCAACGTCGATACCAAAGAAATAGACAAGTTCAGTGAGATCGCCAGCCGCTGGTGGGATCAGTCAAGTGAATTCAAACCACTGCACGAAATCAATCCACTGCGGCTCAACTACATCAACAGTCACGCACCACTTGAAAACAGGCGTGCGCTGGATATTGGCTGTGGAGGTGGCATATTGTCCGAATCGATGGCAAAAGCCGGCGCTACCGTTACCGGAATCGACCTGTCCGACGCGGCACTGGAAGTTGCAACATTGCACGCAATGGAAGCAGGCATCAGCAACGTAAGCTACGAGTGTTGCAGCGCTGAAGACTATGCTGCAAAAAATGACGGGGCTTTCGACATTGTGACTTGCATGGAAATGCTTGAACATGTGCCGGAGCCTGAGATGATTGTGCAATCATGCCAGCAACTGTTAAAACCCGGCGGTGCGGCATTTTTTTCAACCCTGAACCGCAACAACAAATCATGGTTAATGGCAATTGTGGGGGCGGAGTACATTCTCAATTTGCTGCCTCGCGGTACCCACGAGTGGAATCGCTTTATAAAGCCCTCCGAGCTGTCTGGCTGGTGCCGCAACGTCGGATTGCAAACACAGGACATCACCGGTATGCACTACCAGCCACTTAGCAAAACCTACTCTACCGGCGGCAATGTGGATGTAAATTATATGATGTTTACAACAGCGCCATGACCGCAGACTCCACCGGAAACCAACCAACTCAAAAAACAGTAACGCCTGCCGCCGTGTTTTTTGACCTTGACGGCACACTGGTAGATACAGCTGCGGACATGGGTGGTGCGCTGAACAGAATGTTAGCCAGACACAAGCGCCCAACGGTCAAACCCGAAGACTATCGATCCAGTGTTTCTCACGGTTCTATTGCGTTGCTTAAGCTCGGCTTTCCGGAGCTTAACCCGGCCACTGAAATGCAGGACTTACGGCTTGAGTTTCTGGCAACCTATGCTGAAGACGTCTCTAGTGGGAGCGAACTTTTTCCAGGTGTAGACCTGCTCCTGAATACCCTTGATCAAAACCATCTGTCGTGGGGCATCATCACCAACAAACCGGAAGCACCGACTTTGAAGCTACTTGATGCGCTCAACCTGACAAAACGTGCCTGCAGCATAGTAGCCGCGGACACAACTACTCACGCCAAACCACATCCGGCCCCCATGCAGCTCGCCTGCAAAAGAGCATCCGTTAATCCGGCAGATTGCTTCTACATTGGTGATGCGGAAAGAGACATCGCCGCTGGCCGCTCTGTTGAAATGCAAACTTTCGTAGCATGCTGGGGATACATAGACAGCAAAACCGACGATACAACCACCTGGGGTGCCGATATCCACTTACTGCAACCACCGGATTTACTTGAACATATCGATATTGCTTAATCGGATTGGTCGGCACAGCTATAACTGCAGGCTTTCCTGCCTTCTCTATCTATTACAGAGCGAAAAGCAAGGTTAAACAAACCATCTATACTCCCGGAAATCGATGCGATCCTGTGTTGATTGCCTGTTTCTGTTGATTATCAGCCTATGCTGATTGCCCTTTGCCAATTACCCCTTAGCTACTTAACCCTTTAGCTGATTACAAAGGCTCGACTCGAACGGCAATCCCGGATTACGGCTGTTGGTGACAGTGGAGCTTACATACTATGACTTTTTCGTTCTCCAAGTGGCCAGGCGCCTGGGAACGCCAACTGATAAGACGGCATGACAACCCGCAATACTTTATCGGCACAAAACCGCCCAACGCACTTGATATTACTGATGCTCAAACAAGAGATCAGATTGAACTGATAGAGTTCAACAAGTCACTGGAATCGCTGATTCATCGCAGCATGAGCCTGCCTGAAGATGCCTGCGCAGAATCTATAAGCTCAGTTAAAAAAGAACTGGATGCCTGTCACAATACCGCTTTTGGCTTGGCAGCCGATCTTAACGATCAAAAAGAGGCTTTAGCCTCACTGAACGAAGTCATAACCACCGCCATGCAAGGCTCACTGCCTACCCGTGACCATCAGGCACGCCTGAGTCAGATGCTGCATACAGAGGCCGCGCGAAAGGAACGGCTCCAACTACTTGAGTTTCCAATCGTCAGCGATTTGCTCAGATCTGTTTGCCCTATTCCACCGGATGAGTTACCAGCTGCTCTATTGTCTGAATCCAACAACGCCTACGTTGCAGCGCTTGAAATTTTCGATGACGACAGAAAAATCTACCTTGCGCACAGACTTGATATACTTGTAAGTGCACTAACGTCTGAAAAACTTAAATCGCGATCATCCGAAAAACTCGATCTCCTTCATAAACAACTGCCTGACTTGCCAGCAATCAAACCATCTGCAACTGAGGCAGATGCGATTTGATTTGTTGCCTGGCAAGGCACCAAACCTTTGCCAACCATGCGCCAATCCACCGCTTTAACAACCGCCACAAAAGCTCCGTACGCAGCTTTACCGCATTGCATTTATAATTGCCATGAGTAATGGGGTCGACGAATGGGTCGATAAAGCCATCCCGGCTGGCAGCGGCAGATACTACGCACTGCTTCACAGTGACCCTGGCTTACAAAGCCAACAACGCCTGATCGCGACATTGATATCAATTTTTAGCAAACTCGGCTTTCAAAGCCGCGAAATAGAAGTTGCTAAACACAAACTTGAATGGTGGCGGCAGGAACTTGAAAAAGAATCCTTTAATCACCCGGTTATGGTGGCTCTTGCTAATGCACAACAGCCAGACAATTCAGAACAGCTGGCCAAAACATCACGCTCGTTATTACCCGCAACACACAAGCGCTTAAAAATTCTGCTGGATGGCTATGGGACTCTACTTGACTCAGGCAGCCCGTCCAGTGACGAGCAAAACCAACAGTTTCATCTGAATACAGGTGCCGCTGCCTGCCACTTACTATGTGCTAAGAACAGTGATGAAGCGGTTATATCAGATGCAGGTGTCGTATTATCTAAATTCCGTTGTTTACGCTACTTAAGACAACATGTGGATCACGGACTGCTGTGTTTGCCAATGGCATCGCTTGATGCAGCAGACATCAGCCCGGCGCTACTAACACCTGCTGCCGCAAACGATAAAGTAAATGGTTTCATGGCAGAGTCACTGACTCAGTTGCAGCAGGAAATGCAGAACTGCTCTCGTGCACTGGAAACTCATATAAAAATTATGCCCGCTGGCGAGCGCGCTCACTATAAATCGCTATACGTTTATCTGTCGCTGCAGTTGCAACTATTGCACGTTATGCGCAAAGGCAACACTTCTGTAGTTGAAGAGGTTACTCGCCTGACACCAATAAGAAACTATTGGTACGCATTTCGTGCCGCAAGGAAATTCGACAAGGCCAGCTAAGATCCCATAGCTATTACCAAAACCGGCTCTTTGCTGGATGCTCGTCTTGTGCCTTTGGCTTTTTTAAGACATCTGGTCCGGTTTAAGGACACCGTAGAGCACGATGCTGTGATCCTGCAACTCGTAGCCAAGCTCACTGGCTATCTCACGCAACCGCTCTTCAAGTTTTTCGTCCTTAAATTCCGCCACCTGACCACTTTTGACACAAACAATGTGATCGTGACTGTCACCGGTGTCGAGTTCAAACAACGCCTGACCACTATCAAAACGATGTCGGGTTACAAGGCCCGCCGATTCGAACTGGGTAAGAACACGATATACCGTCGCTAAACCAATTTCTGTATCTTCAGCCAGCAGCGCCTTGTATACATCTTCTGCGCTCATGTGGTGCTCGACCGTATTCTCGAGGATCTCAAGAATCTTCAGCCGCGGCAGAGTCACTTTGAGTCCGGCACGCTTCAGATCAGCCGTTGGGCTCAATGGGGATCTGTCGAGTAACTTGCTCAAGGTGTATTCCGCAGCTGGTGAGAAACCTAGTATACACCAGAGGATTGCTTCACTGCACCCACAGAAGCTATCTGTTAACTCCCTGTTACTGTTATAAAAGGCCTTTAAAAACCGACTATTTTAGTCACCTATTCTATTCGTATCTGAAACGAGACGTCGCCCTCTGCACCAGCGGTGAGAGGCCCGAAAAAACGCCACTGGACAGGACCGTGGTAGCCCGCACCATTGTTGACCGGCGCGGGCATGGCGACCTCACAACTAACGATGCCGTCTGGCAATACCACCGGGCATTGTACTGACTGCTCAAGCACAGTAAAGGCAGGCGTACTGTCCGCGATCAATACTTCCGTTACAGGCCCTGTGCCGCTATTGCGAAAATCAATCTGGTAGCGCAACACATCATTGGGCGCGGCGGTATTGCGAGTTGCAACAGCTCCTGCGTCTGTCAGGTTTTGCACAGTCTTATCAAGCACCAATACCCCTTCCCCGCTGGCTATCGCTCTCGTTAAGTCTGTTACCGCCAATGAGCTGGCAAGGCCATGACCTGTACCTGCCGTGTCGGCATACACCAACGTTGCGATTATTGTGGTTGAAAACGTATCATCGTGAGCAACGTTACCCGGAATATAGACTTTATTGATAACACATACTTCTGACGATGCATCAACCGGCAGAGAAGGCGCCAGAACCTGCTCACCTCCATCAAGTACTCCGTTGCAATTATCGTCACGATACAAAACGAAACTGAAACCGGTGTTCTCAGGCTGGCTTTGCACATCGGTGTAAGTGAATTCGAGATCCCCGCTGGTGTGAGATCTATAGCGATGTGAATGCCAGACAATTGTGTCAGGGTTATTTTCCACAACACTGTCGCTAAGCCACTGAGGAATTCTAACCTGGCCAAAATCAATTACTGTATTAGTACTATCAAGGCTGGCAACAAATGTCACTACACCGTCAGATGTATTTGCCGAACCATTCAACGCAAATGCCTCTGATACAGATTGAAAGCCCTGAAGCGGAAAAGCCACAAGCTGCAATGTATCACCAGCCAATACAAGGGGCACCGGTATAGAATAGCTGCCATCAGCATTGGTGGTAACAGAGTCAACCAGACCACCTGCAGAATCCCTAAGCTCCAGAACAACACCCGGCAACGACGCTTCGCCACCACCCGCCTGTCCATCATGTGCAATCGCACCGGCGCCGTTGTCTTCAAATACATTACCGCTCACAGTAAACCCACCTGCCAGATTTACTATAGTTGCAGACTGCTCGTCCGGTGTGCCGTTGCCATCGGGATCAACGTTGTCGCCGTCAACAGAAACATCTGACAGTGAGGCACCCGCAGGTGAGTCAGCATTAACCGTTACCTGATTCGAATAGACCGCAAAACCAAATCCCATATCAACCAGATTAGATACTTCAATCGTTACACGAATTACAGCTCGATTGCCCTGCGCAAGCGTACTACCACTGGCGGCATCAATAATTGACGTGCCAGCGCCAGTTCCGGTAAACGTGTTCGTCAATACCACCGTACCCGGATCTTCCACCAGTATCGGTGTGCTCGTGACACTGTAATTGCCACCACCAAAGACTGCATCAAGATCATCAGCAAGTGACAGATTTTGTAACTCACCGGCACCGGTGTTTTCGATGGTGAACCAATAAGATACTTCATTGGCAGCGACAACAGCACGCTTACTAATACCAATACCCGAGGTCGCTTCTACAATAATCGGAGTCGAATCACCGATTTCGGGTGTGGCGGGATTATCAGACGGAACCTGTATACCGTTATAAAGCACACTCGCCTGATTAGAGCTCACACCAGCCGCAAACCCTGCCGGATATAACACATCAAATTGCAGCGTCTCTGTACTACCCGGTGCGATACTCGCACCACTGATCAACAATTGGTTGGTACCTGCATAACTATTTACGCTACCTCCCAACGTGGTGCTCAATGAATCGGCAACAAAAGTTCTGGCATCGAGCAAGTCATCCAGAATATCGATTGTCGTTGAGCTGTTAGCGGCATTAACCAGAGATAAGGTGTAAGTGACCGAATCTCCTGCCTCAACCTCTGCAACAGAAACTGATTTGCGCACGCTGACCCCGTAGGCGCAGGATGCACCATCAGTTGTCGCACCACCCGCTAAGGGACTAATTAGTGTTCCGTCACCAGTAGCTGCATCTATTGCCAATAGCTCACCGGTGGACTCTGTGTGCCCGTAGAGCTGCCCCCAGTTATCAGCCATCAAACTACTGAGGCGGCTACCGACATTGCCTCCCACCACACTAACAGTCCCGGTGAGTGAGTCTATCTCGATTAAACCTTCTGCATCGGTATGACTGTAAAGTGTGCCATCGGTGTGCGCTACAACATCTCCTACATCGCGACCATGTACACGGCTAATCAGCACTTGTGGCGGGTTAACGCTCACATCAATTTCAATTATTAATCCACGTTCGCCCTGCGGGATATCAGTACCGGAAGTCGAGGTCGAGCTGTTATCAGTAACAACAATATAGTTGCCATCCGCATTAAAAGTACCACCCGTATAACGATCAGAAACAAGCGGCATTGCAAGACCGCTCGGTCCGGACTGCGGCACACCAAGATTCACCACCCCGCCGTCACTGTCAATTCGAACAATTGACCCGCTCACCGGAACACCCAGACCGCTGCTGGATTCGGTCACAATGCCATATAGATAATTTTCCTGTGGATGCCACGCAAGCCCCGTGAAGCTGTAGTCCAATGACGGCGAATATGAGGCACCGCTAAACTCGGACCGTGAATAAGGCACAGTACCGGTAGACACTTCATATAAGCGGGTGACGCCGCCGACTGTTTCTGACTCATACAAATTCGCATCGCACGCGAAGGCAGTTCCGGATGCAGCAGGCTCAACCAACAGGGAAGCGTTATTGCTGCCAACGCCAAACGGTAATTCATTGCTTGTCACTGCAGAGGTGGCATTCACCAGATTACCAGGCATTACTGCAGTTACTTCAGCTGATACCAAACAGGTACTGCCACCGGTAATAGTACCGTCGATAATATTTAGTTGATCACCACCTGTCACTGTATCGGCGCTAAAGGTAAAGTTACTACAACCCGTCCCGGTTACGGTAATAGCAGAAGGGTCAGTTACCAGCGTCATGCCGAATGGCATTGAATCACTGACGGTGATACCAGTCATTGTTGTGGTGCCATTGTTTGTTATCTCGAACAGCATCGTACTGACACCATCCTGTTGAATCGTAGCTGGTGTAAAACTCTTTTCCAAAGTTGCCAGTGGACGGTCGTCTGGCACCACCGAAACAGGAATCGGGATGG
>CAZYRP010000114.1:0-16378 GCA_964649465.1 uncultured Granulosicoccaceae bacterium
CGCAGATCGGTTGCCATTACCGGCGCACCGGTTAGCTTTTTAACTCCGCGCGAAATAACCGTATTGCCGCTCACCTTAAGATCCGCACCCATGCGTTGCAACTCCTGCACATGCATAAAGCGGTTTTCAAAAATGGTTTCTGTAATGGTTGCAGTACCTTCCGCAACAGAATTCAGCAACGTAAACTGTGCTTGCATGTCAGTTGGAAATGCAGGATACGGTGCAGTTCTTATATCAACAGCTCGAGGTTTTTCGTAACGACAACTCACGGTAATTTCGTTGTTATCGATCTGCAGATCAGCACCTGCTTCATCAAGCTTGTGTAGGACCGAGTCAAGAGTGTCCGGACGCGCATCCTGTACAGTCATGGTGCCACCGCTTACAAGAGCCGCCACCAGAAAGGTGCCGGTTTCAATTCTGTCCGGCACAACTCGATAGTGGCATCCGGTCAGGCGTTCCACACCATTGATGGTTATTGTATCTGTGCCTGCACCTTGAATGTCCGCACCCATACCGATCAGGAAATTGGCCAGATCCACGACTTCCGGCTCGCGCGCAGCATTCTCAAGCACCGTCGTGCCTTCAGCCAGAGTTGCTGCCATCAAAAGATTTTCTGTACCGGTGACCGTGACAGTATCAAAGTTAATCGTGGCACCTTTTAGCTTTTTGCAGGTTGCCTTGATGTAGCCCGCTTCAAGCGTTATTTCAGCACCCATCGCGCGCAAACCATTGACATGCAGATCGACCGGCCTGGCACCAATGGCACAACCACCGGGCAGTGAAACTACCGCGGTACCAAATCGGGATAATAGCGGACCAAGCACAAGAATTGACGCGCGCATGGTTTTGACCAATTCATACTCCGCCTCGTAGTTATGCACGTCTGACGCGTCAGCTTCGATCAGCATGTTTTCACTAAGCGTCAGTTTCACACCCATGCGACCAAGCAGTGTCATGGTTGTGGTCACATCATTTAAATGAGGAACATTTTCTAGAGTAACTGTGTCATCACAGAGCAGCGTTGCAACAAGAATTGGCAGCACGGCATTTTTGGCCCCTGAGATGCGCACAGACCCGCTCAGCGGATTGCCGCCGCCAATAATCAGTTTATCCATTTTTTAAAAATGCACCGGATGGAGTGGTCACACCGGAAACAGATTTTCCGGGCCACGCTCTCTCGAGACGAAGAACATGCCCGCCGCAAACGGCAGGACGCTACATGATAACGGAAGAGTGCGGCAATCCCAACTGTCGAGACTACCTGCTTGTGCCACTCGCCTGCGAGAAAGCTCCGTATCCAGGTGCAGCCAGAAGGTTTTGGCCAGTTCCTGCCGGCTGCCCGCATATAGCCCCTATGAATAATTTCATCGAGGCTAACTTCTGCGAGAGTATTCTACTGCGAGTTCTTGTCTCGCAACGTCTTGATCAATCCGTCAACACCCGCTGACTTAATCTGGCTGCCGAACTCGGCTTTGTAGCTTTTCGCCAGACTGACACTGTCGACTTCAATATCGTAGACCTTCCAGCTATTTCGGTCAGTCTTTGAAGATCTAAGTTTGTAATGGACAGAAAACTTAGAACCCGAATCGTCAAATAACGTTTTGATAACCGCAATTTTATCGTCATTGTCAGACGGGGTGTGAGGCAATATTTCCAGTGTCTGACCGGAATACTGATCGAGGGCTGCGGTATAGGTATTCAGCAACAGCTCGCGGAATTCTTCAACCAGCTCGGTACGCTGATCTTTGGAAGCCTGCTTCCACTGTTTTGCCCCAAGGGTAATCTTGGTCATGGTGGTAAAATCAATGTGCGGAAGTACATCGGTATCCACTTTGCCACGCACGTAATTTTTATCAGCTTTGGCATCCGGGCTGTTTAGTGCACCAATTACATCTGTTGTGATCTGACGGACCAGGTCCTCTGCAGGATGAGCGAACGCCACCGCAGGCAGCAGAACAAGTGTCATTAATAATGTGCGTAGAAATTTCATCTGATCCCCTTGTACAACCTGGCCGCAATTCCAATGGCGATGGCCAGTGTTTTAAAATAGTTTGTTATACAGATTAACGTCCGTCAAACCGGTACTTTACGTTCTGGTAAATAAACTGGGTTGCATGTCCACAATCTCAAGCCGCAGGCACACAAAAACAGAAATTATCTGCATACTTATGCGATATATTCTCATGTTTGAGCGCTAAACAGGAGCTTAATAATCAGCCTGGTTACACTCAAACCGGTCTGCAAAACTGTCGGACATCGCAAGAACTTTGAAATTCCGCCGAAATCGCGGGTAAACTGCTAACTTCATCCCCAGCCAGGTTATTTTGCCGGGCTCCCATTACCGTCTATATACACGTATGAATTATCGGGCTCTACATCGCAAAGTTGGCAGAATTTTGTGCGTTCTGGCTGCAGTAATCGCGCTGTCTGCCTGCGCCACAAAGGGACCACCCGCAGGCCAGATCAGTGACCCCCTGGAAACCGCCAACCGGGCCATTTTCAAATTCAATGACAGAATTGACCGATTCGCACTGAAACCAATTTCAAGCGGCTACAAAAAGATCACCCCAACCATTATCAGAATCGGGGTGAACAATTTTTTTGGCAACATAGGTGACGTGTCAACTGCTGCAAATGGATTTCTGCAGGGAAAGTTCAAGCAAGGCCTGTCGGATACCGCCCGCTTCACCGTTAACACCATACTGGGCTTTGGCGGCATTATCGATGTAGCTACACAGCTCGAATTCAAAAAGCACTACGAGGACTTCGGACAAACGCTGGGAGTCTGGGGCGTGCCGGAAGGCCCGTATATCATGCTGCCATTCTTCGGGCCACAGACGTTAAGGAGTACCTTCGGACTACTCGGCGACAGCACAATTGAACCGTTGAACACACTTGAACTCGATCGCACCACCCGAAGTTCACTAGTCGGCCTCAATGTAATCAGTTCACGGGCAAACTTGCTGGCCGCATCATCGATCGCGGATACCGCAGCACTCGACCCCTACCGATTTGTTAAAGACCGATATGTTGGATATCGCCGAAGGCAGATCTTTGATAAACCGGCGTTGAAAGCAAAAGCAACCACATCCGACCGCGAGCTGGACGAGTTAGATGAGCTGGACGAGCTGGATCTGCTCGACGAACTCGATGATTTAGACGAGCTTGATGAATTGGACGAACTGGATGAGTTGGACGAACTAGACGATCTGGACGAACCCCTGACAGAAGAAGAAGCAGAACTCCAGTTACTCGACGAAATGGATAAACTTGAATAGTTTTCGCACCGTCACACACTAACCGGGGCCTGAACCTTTTGAACAACGAACAATCGCTGCTCGACCAGCCGTTGAAGCTGGCGGCCAAAAACGCGGGAACAATCGATCCCGGTTTAAACGCCCCGGTTTCAAATGACCCGGTTTCGAACAACTCAGGCTCGACAAACAATTTGTTAGAAGTGGCAAGACGGGTGTTCGCCGCAGAGGCGACCGCGGTGGCTGCTTTAAGCAACTCTCTGACCGCAGCATTTGCGACGGCTTGTAACCTGCTACTTGGGTGCCGCGGCCGCGTGGTTGTTTGCGGTGTCGGTAAGTCCGGACACATTGCCAATAAAATAGCCGCTACGCTTGCGAGCACCGGCACACCCTCGTTCTTTGTGCACCCGGGAGAAGCATCTCACGGAGATCTCGGTATGATCACAGCAGATGACGTTGTTATCGCTATCTCATACGGTGGAGAGTCCAGCGAGCTCAAGATGATCCTGCCCGTCATGAAGCGACTCAATGTGCCGCTAATTGCAATCACCGGCAAACCCGAATCATCGCTGGCAAAAGCGGCAACTGCCACACTCAACGTTGCCGTAAAAGAAGAAGCCTGCAAACTCGGGCTGGCACCCACCACCAGTACAACTGCAACGCTCGCTATGGGTGATGCGTTGGCCGTGGCTGTGCTTGAAACACGAGGCTTCAGTGCCAAAGACTTTGCACTAACTCACCCGGGTGGCAAGCTGGGTAAAAAATTACTGCTGAGAGTTTCCGATGTTATGGTCTGTGACGACACACTGCCCACTGTCCGCACAGGCACACTCCTGAAAGACTCTCTTTACAGCATGAGCGCGGGTAAGCTTGGCTTTCTGGCCATAATTGATAACCACCATAAATTGATCGGTGTATTTTCAGACGGAGACCTGCGTCGTGCTCTGGACAATGATATCGACATAACCACCACACTGATTGATGAGGTGATGACCCACGGTGGTCACGCAGTAAACTTCCAGCAACTTGCTGATGACGCACTGCATATTATGGAACAGCACAAAATTTACGCGCTGCCGGTACTGGATGACAACCACAAAGTCTGCGGCGCACTTAACATGCATACCCTGTTTCACGCAGGAGTCGCGTAGTTCAAAAAACTACATCGTACGCAACAGCCTTAACGCAGCCAGGTGAATTGTGTTGTTGATTTACTTCCATGTCTGCACCCTACCCGCAAATTAAAGAAGAACAACTTATGTCCCACGCTGCCGAGCTTGCAAAGTCAGTCAAGGCAATAATTTTCGATGTTGATGGTGTACTAACCGACGGCGGATTGTACCGATGCGATGACGGACAGGAAATCAAAAGATTCCATGCAAGCGACGGTCTCGGCATCCGAATGCTGGGCGATGCAGGAATCAAAATAGCGGTAATCACAGGACGCGAATCAAACGTAGTGCGTCATCGTTGCAGTGAGCTGCAGATAGACCATTTAGTACAAGGCGCAAAGGATAAGCTACCGGCATTTGAATCGTTGTGTAAGGAATTGGAGCTGGCCCCGGAAGACTTCGCGTACATGGGGGATGACATTATCGATTTACCCGTCATGCGCCGTGTCGCATTGGCTCTTACCGTGCCGAATGCAAATGCGGAGATACAGGAAATCGCACACTGGACCAGCACGCGACCCGGTGGCAACGGTGCTGCAAGAGAGGCCTGCGAGCTGCTGCTGAAATCGCAGAATCTCTACGAATCTGCGATCGCACGTTATATGGTCTGACTCTACGTTATGATCTACTGAAGATAATCAGCCAGCTAACGTATGGCGCCTGACCCGGAACCTATTGTAAATCAGCCACTAAATAAGACGCCATTAAGCTGATCTGCCCTAAAATCAGGTAAGACACAGATAAATACTGCCAATGACTAAACTATTCAAACGGGCACTTTGTGCTCAAAGCACATCTCAATGCCCTCAAAGTTAGGCAAAAGCCTGCTAATTTTCGCGCTTTTGGTTATTGCCGTCATTTCGTGGCAGTGGATCGACGATCGCGAAGTGGAACCGCAAGCCACGAGCAATACCATAGACATGGCGGAAAACCAAAGTGATTACTACCTTGAGGATTTCGAAATCATCAATGTCGCGAACAAGCGAAATTCCCCTGAAAATGGAAGCCAGGGAAATGGAAGCCTCGGAAATAGAAGCACGGGTGACGGCAGCACAGCAGATAGCACCTACCTGAAAATCACCGGCCAATCCCTGTCACATCACTTCATTGAGGGATATTCGCTTATAGATAACCCCACAGTTCATCTGCGATCAGCGGACGGCAGCCAGTGGCAGGCGAGCGCTTTAAACGGAACTGTCTCGGCAGGCTTTGACGTGCTGGATTTGCAAAACAACGTCGTATTAAATCACAGTCAAACACCCGGTCGCATGCCTGTCACAATGAATACCAATTCAATTTCTATAGACAACAGCAAACGAATAATCAGTTCCGATGACACAGTAAAAGTAAGGGGCCAGGGCTGGCAATACAAAGCCAGGACCATGCATGCCGAAATAGATCAGGGCACGTTATCATTCACAACCGGCGTGGAGGCAGAGTTTGCGAATCCCAATCAACGGTAAATCAGTTGTCAGTCTGTTTTTCTCAGGGTTACGCGTGGTTTTGCTAACCTGCCTGATCAGCAATGCCAATGCGCAGACTGAAGATCACACACAGCCAATAAACGTAAAAGCAGACGCCTCAATCTTTGACGAGCGTCGGGGCACACAAACTTTGACAGGCAATGTCGAAGTCACTCAGGGCTCATTGTCGATTACGGCTGATGAAATTGAAATACAAATAAAGGACGGCGCTCTGTATGAGATTAGAGGCACAGGTTCACCGATAATATTCCAACAGTTGACGCTGGACAATCAACTGGTGCGCGGTGAGTGCAATGAAATTACCTACAACACTGTCTCGACCGAAATCACCTTTCGCGGCAACGCCAACTTCGAAAGACCGGGCCAGAAGCTCACAGGCGACACCATTGAATACAACCTGCGCGAACTCACATTCAAAGCTGCAGGCAACAACGAAGGTCGGGTTAACATCACCCTGCAACCAAGCCAAATACAACCCTAATGCGAATGTGCAGCGAACGTAGCGGGCGGGTAGCGGAAAAATTTACTGTAAAACCATAGATCGCTAATCAAAATACCTGGAACATATGTCCACGCTCGTCGCCAACAACCTGAAGAAGTCCTACAGCAAACGCACCGTGCTTGACGGCGTCTCGATGCATATCAATCAGGGCGAAGTTGTCGGACTACTCGGACCAAACGGGGCAGGAAAAACGACATGCTTTTATATAATTGTGGGGCTGGTCAAACCAGACAGTGGCGAAATTCTTCTTGAAGGGAACGATATCACCAATGCCCCAATGCATATTCGCGCACGACTGGGTGTCGGTTACCTGCCACAGGAAGCGTCGGTTTTCAGAAAACTGACAGTAGAAGAAAACATTGTATCTATACTTCAATATCGCAAAGACCTTGATAAACGAGACTATCAGGATTTCACTGATAATCTGCTCAGCGAACTGCAAATAACCCATATAAAAGACAGTCTCGGCATGAGCCTCTCAGGCGGGGAAAGACGCCGGGTGGAAATCGCCCGAGCCCTCGCAGCGGATCCTGTTTTTATTTTACTTGACGAACCATTCGCAGGCGTAGATCCAATATCCGTCATCGATATCCAACGCATAATCAGTCACTTGCAACAGCGTGGAATCGGCGTATTGATAACAGACCACAGTGTTCGCGAAACGCTTGGCATTTGCGAACGCGCCTATATTCTAAGTGATGGCGGCTTAATCGCTGAAGGTACTGCAGAAGACATTCTACAAAACCAACAAGTAAAAGAAGTCTACCTCGGTGAGAGCTTTACTTTATAACTCACAACAACTGCGCGACTCCCGCAAGCCGCCGTATCGATCTTTGAACACCTGAATTCTGTAGCGCATGGATTCGTCACCAACCGCTAGTCAGTACACTGACGCCAAAAAACCTGCCTATTGCAACAAACTCTCCATTTTCACCAATGTAATGAGACTTCGATCGCGGTATATAAATAATGTTGAATTGACATTGCAGTTGGGTACTTTTGAACCATACTTTACCTGTACGTCATACACTGCCTGTTTGCATTGCTAACAATCCAATTGCCAGCGGCGCAGTGGCGACAACATAAACAATAAAACAGACGTTGGCTAATGAGCATCCGCAGTGCTCAACCGAGGAGCGCCAAGCGTAAGTGAGAAGCTGATAGCAGCCACGACCGCGAAACAGTCTGTATAACAATGGTAAAAGCGCACAGTATGAAGCAATCTTTACAAATGAAAATGGGCCAGCAACTGGCCATGACCCCGCAGCTGCAGCAAGCAATTAAACTGCTGCAACTCTCGACACTGGAGCTACAGTCAGAAATTCAGGAAGCATTGGAAAGTAACCCAATGCTCGAAGTGCAGGAAGAAGGCGAGGACAACCCCGAAAAAGAAGCTGCCAAAATGCGCAGCGATAATGAGCGCGAAAGCAAAGAGCAGGAATCACCTGACAGTGATGAAGATGTGTCTACAGACAACGTCGATCACCTGGAAGATATTTCAGCAACAGTTGAAGTGGCGGATGCCACACCGGACATCCCCGATGAACTTCCAGTCGACAGTGCATGGGAAGACATCTACGAACCTGCTTACGGTTCAACCTCAATGCAGTCAAGCGACGAGAACCAGCGCGACTTCACAGAGTACACCAGTGCCGGTACAGGCAACCTGCAAGAACACCTGATGGATCAGCTACGCTTGCGGACTCTTTCAGAATCTGACCAGATTATTGCCGCTACTGTAATCAACTGTATTGATGACAACGGTTATCTGGAAGACGAAATTACTGACATCATAGATGCGGTCAACTCAAACTACGACAACCCGGAAGATCATTGCGAAGAAGAAGAAGTCGAAGCAATGCTTCGCTTAATCCAACAACTCGATCCAATCGGCTGCGGATCACGTGATACGCGGGAATGCATGTTGATTCAATTGCAGGAAATGGAATCAACCCCGCACATTGAAGTGTGCAAACAGCTGATCGGTGAACACTTGCAAATGCTTGCCGCACGCGACTTTGCAAAAATAAAGCGTCAGTTAAAAATCAATGATGCACAACTACAAAGTTCTATTCAGACAATTCAAAATCTGACACCACGCCCCGGATCTCAAGTTGTATCAAAAGATCCCCAGTATATTGTGCCCGATGTATTCGTTAAAAAAATTAAAGGCGTGTGGCGCGTTGAACTTAATCCGGATATCGCACCAAGACTTGCTGTTAATTCAATGTATGCAGGCCTGGTAAAGCGCGCAGACAAGAGCGACGACAACAACTATATGCGCAACCAGTTACAGGAAGCACGATGGTTTATTAAAAGCCTGCAAAGCCGGAACGAAACACTCCTCAGAGTTGGCACTGCAATTGTTGAGCGCCAGCGCGGTTTTCTGGAATACGGTGATGAAGCAATGCGACCATTGGTTCTTCGCGATATAGCCGAGCATCTGGAACTACACGAATCAACTATATCCCGCGTTACTACACAAAAATATATACATACACCACGTGGTATTTTTGAATTCAAATACTTCTTCTCAAGCCATGTATCAACATCAGACGGTGGCGAATGTTCAGCAACCGCTATACGCGCGATGATTCGAAAATTTATTGCTAAAGAAGACCCGGGCAAACCACTGAGCGACAGCAAAATCGCCAGCACACTAGTCGCCTCTGGCATACAGGTAGCACGAAGAACTGTTGCCAAGTATCGCGAATCAATGTCAATACCGCCATCGAATGAGAGAAAAAGACTGAATTAGCGATTTTTTAGTTACACATTAGGTATCAACTACTACCGGGCTTCACTGCCCGGTAGACGTATCGCAAAATTATGATAGGGTATAGAAAAGCGCAGTACAGCCAGGCCAATACAACGACCAATGGAACGGCAGCAAGCGCCTGAATTAAGAAGTACCTGTAAGCATCACAAGAACAAAGGGGAACGAATGAACAACAGGTTATTCCCATCGAACATACACTAACAACTTTGTATGTTCAAAAGGCTGGCTTCAGCCCTTTAGCTACAGCAACCTTTGCTGATTCGGCTTCTGTCAAGGTAGTTAAAACTCGGGCGACAAGGCCTCAATTCAATGTTTGTGCTACCCATAGACATATTTGTACAAAACACTTTCTCGGTACTTTAAAACACCTCCCCTCAGCACCATCTAATTTTAATATTGCAGTAGATCGCACTCGTGCTTTTGCAGGCGTTGTGCTGCCAATTAAAAACAACTCAGGAGAACAGCGAATGAACCTTACGGTTACCGGACATCACCTAGACGTGACAGACTCACTGCGAGAATATGTGAGTTCTAAAATGGATCGGCTTGAGCGCCACTCTGACGCTGTACAGGATATACATGTGATATTGAGTGTAGAAAAACTAAGACAGAAGGCCGAAGCTACTGTTAACGTCAAAGGCACCCAACTATTTGCTGACACCATAGAATCCGATATGTATGCCTCCATCGATTTACTGACAGACAAGCTGGATCGCCAACTAATCAAACACAAAGAAAAAGTGAAGGACCACCACCGCAAAGATAAGGACAAAATTATCATTGAGAACGATGATGGCTGACTGAAGATGGATCGCTGGCGCTCATCGGCAAATTAACCAGCACCTTCAACTACAAGTCTCACTTGCCTGCGATCGCACTTAATTGCGATCAATCGCCTCTCTGGCGATCTACCACCTAAAATGCGATCGCAGGCAACATTTAACCGCACTGGCACAAATTGGCCAGCAGACGGTGCAAGTAATTAATTTCACCTTAGATTTTTTCCCACACACATCACCACCCCACCCTACCGATAAATCGCGAGAGAAAAGACTCGCGCAGGGACCGAGCTTTGCGGCTGGATATCCACTGAGATGCCGCCAATAAAGCGGGTTAAATAATCACTTGCGTACAAGCGATCCGATCGGAGTAAAATACCGCCATTGCACACCATTTTGCATCCATCTTGTGCTATAAACTCCCCGCAACAGTCACCGCAATTCCGCAGCCCTTGTCAGATTACGACCTGAACACCCCCAGTCCCCGACGCATCGATACTTTTTTCAATGAATGATCTCTTTGATATTTCGCGAGTTTCCTGTCGCGCATCGTTGAGCAGCAAAAAAAAGTGCCTGCAGATGTTGTCTGATCTGATCGAAAGCAGCCTCGACGATACCAAGCTGGACGACAGTGTCGATATGGAAGTTATCGATGCACTGACAGCACGCGAGCGCCTCGGATGCACAGGGCTGGGTCATGGAGTTGCTATCCCGCATGGTCGGGTCGACTTTATCGATGAGCCCATCGGTGCTGCGATTTCACTCGCTGAGCCAATCGACTTTGACGCACCCGATAACCAGCCGGTCGATCTCATCGTCGGACTGCTTATTCCGGAGAATGAGGTCAATGGCCATTTGAAAATTCTTGCCAACCTGGCAAAATTTTTTAACTCAGAGGAGAACCGGGATGCTATGCGCAAAACGCATTCGGCAGATGAAATTCTCAAGTTTCTGAAAAACATCGATCACTCTGTAAAGCCGGAAAGCGACGAACCAGAAAGCAGCTAAGCCAGCGTTTAACACTCAACTTCAGGTAAGCTGGATTTACTGCGAACGCGAGACGCTTCCGCGCTGCAGTATTTTTTGCAAGCTGTATACTTAACACTGCAGATAATAGAACCCGAAACCATAGGTGATGGAAAGCACTGTATGCAGTTAATAGTAATCAGCGGCCTGTCGGGAGCAGGTAAAAGTGTCGCACTTCATACTCTCGAGGATGAAGGTTTCTACTGCGTTGATAACCTGCCAAACAGTATGCTGGTCGACCTGGCCAGAAAGATGTCACAGGACCCTGACATTTATGATCGTGTCGCCGTGGGCATTGATGCCCGCGGAGAAGTCGATCAGCTCGGCCAGTTTCAGTCTTCTGTGTTTCAGGTGCAGTCACTGGGCGTTGAGACCAAAGTTGTATTTCTCGATGCTCACGACGATACACTGGTAACCCGTTTCAGTGAAACTCGACGTAAGCACCCTCTTTCCAAAGGTGGTGCACCACTGGATTCCGCAATAGTTGCCGAACGCGCCATTCTTGTGAGCGTAGAACAATGCTCAGACGTCAGCATCGACACCACCAATCTTAATTTGCATCAACTGCGTGAAGTAATGCGCAAACGCGTCATCGGGCTCAACCGCACACCGGTAAACGTATTACTGCAATCATTCGGTTTTAAACATGGACCACCGCGCGGCACCGATTTTATCTTTGATGTCAGATGCCTGCCAAATCCGTATTGGTCTGCACCACTCAGACCATTGACCGGCAGAGACCAGCCGGTTGCAGAGTTTCTGCAACAGCACGATCTTGTCAACACAATGGTAGAGGATATCAGTCAGTTTTTTATCAAATGGACGCCAATCTTCGAAGCGGAGAATCGCGCCTACCTGACTGTATCTGTCGGCTGCACTGGTGGCCGCCACCGATCAGTATATGTAGTAGAAAGCGTGCGTGATACTGTTAAAAGTAAGATCGACCAGATTGCCATCAAGCACCGTGAAATTTCCTGACATGAAAATCAACCGTCACACCCGTAGCAACAGCAACTGCGAACCATCAGCGTGTTAGAGCGCGAGATTGAAATCACCAACAAGCTTGGCCTGCATGCGCGCGCCGCTGCAAAGCTGGTTAAAGTCGCGGGCGGGTTCACCAGTTCAATTGAAATTGAAAAACAGGAACAGCGTGTCAACGCAAAAAGCATTATGAGTGTCATGATGCTTGCAGCGAGCCGGGGTAACACCATTAAGCTCTTTGTCGAGGGTGACGATCAGACCGATGCGATGGCGTCGGTTGTTGAGCTTATTGAAAACAAATTCGGAGAAGACGAATAATGGCACTCATGCTTAATGGCATGGGAGTATCGAGAGGCGTCTCAATTGGCGATGTCTATATACTGCGCCGAGACCAACATGAATTTGTCGAGCAAAAGATCGACAAAAAAAACCTCGCCAAAGAGGTAAAGCGATACAAATCAGCACACAGTACTGCAAAAAAACAGCTACAGAAAATTCGCAAGGAAATCCCGAAAGAATCTCCTGACGACGTAAGCACATTTATTGAGACTCATCTGCTGATGCTCGATGATGCCATGATGGCAACATCACCCATTGAGCTAATCAAAGAAAATCAATGCAATGCCGAATGGGCGTTAAAACTTCAGCGCGATGCAATTGTGAATGTATTCGAGCGCATGGATGATCCCTACATCGCGACCCGACAAGATGATGTTAAGCATGTTTTTAATCACATCATGGACGCACTGGTGTCGGGAGGCCGGGCAGGAACTGTTGACGCATCCGAACAGTGGAAAGACAGAATCATTATTGCCGATGATCTAACCCCGGCAGACACCATGGTGATGCAGCATGCAGGTGTCGCAGGCTTTGTAACTGAAATGGGTGGTCCGTTATCACACACAGCTATTCTTGCACGCAGTCTCAATTTACCTGCAGTAGTCGGACTGCATGATGCCAGGCAATATTTAAAACCCGGTGAATCACTGGTGATCGACGGCGAAAGCGGCCTGGTACTCGCAGAGCCTGATGAAACACTAATTGAGCATTTCCACAAACGGCAGCGCGACCTGCGCCGCAAGGCCAAGGAACTCAGAAAACTCAATGACGCACGATCACATGCAAAAAGCGGTGAGAAGATCACCCTGCTCGCCAATATGGAAGTCGAGGACGACTTAAAACATCTGCGCCGCGTTAACGCTGCAGGTGTCGGCCTCTACCGCACTGAATTTCTATATTTACAGGAAAACAAAGTTCCTGACGAAGAAGAGCACTACAAAACTTATATGCGGGTAATACGCGCGTTACGCGGCGCACCACTCACAATTAGAACTGTAGATTTAGGTGCAGATAAAGAAATTGATGCGGTAAATACCGGCCCGTTAGCACACAACCCTGCAATGGGCTTGCGCGGCATTCGCCTGTGCCTTAATGATCCTTCTATTTTTGTGCCACAGCTAAGAGCAATTCTACGTGCATCGGCAAAGGGTCCGATAAAAATCATGTTCCCAATGCTGACCACAGTGCCTGAGTTGCTGCAGGCAAAGCAATTGCTGGAAAACACCAAAGATTCAATGCGTGCAAAGGGATTCAAATTCGACGAGAAAATTGAAGTGGGAGGCATGATAGAAGTACCTGCTGCTGCGATTTCAGCCAACCACTTTGCAGAGCATCTCGACTTTCTATCGATAGGCACTAATGATCTTATTCAGTACACACTGGCAATTGACCGCATTGATGACCAGGTGAACTATCTATACGATCCGATCAATCCTGCTGTGCTGTCTTTGATCAAAATGGTGATTGATGCAGGAAAAAAACACAAAATCCCGGTAACTATGTGCGGTGAGATGGCTGGCAATCCAAGCTACACAAGATTGTTACTGGGTCTCGGGCTACGTGAGTTCAGCATGCCACCAAATTCAATACTCGAAATAAAAAGTGTACTGCGCCAGACTCGTCTTTCAAACGTGCGGCGTCCGGCACTCGGGTTCCTGCACTACACCGAAAAAGAAAAGCAAGCCAGCATGCTGGATAAAATTAACGCATAACCATAGGCAATAGTATTGCCGCTAAGCACTGGTTAGCCATATTTGCGCAGCAACACCTTTATTTATAACGACAATCCGGTGCTGCATCGACAGTAAGATACTCCGTCTTAATTCCCGTAGAGCCATCAAACATGGCAATCAGATTATAAGATGCCTGACCCCAGCCACGTCACCGACATAGAACGGCAAAGTGCGGTTGCTGAAATTCTCACCAGTGGCAGTTTTCAATCGGCGCACGATTTAATACACGCTTTGCAACCGGCAGAAATTGCCGACCTGCTGGAATCTCTTCCACCGTCAGAGCGTAAACTGTTGTGGGACTACATCGATCTCAAAGACGAAGGCGATGTATTGCTTGAAGTCGGCGATGAAGTGCGGGAATCACTACTGAAAGATCTGGATACCGCAGAGCTGATTGCGATTACCGAAAATCTCGAAGTCGATGATCTTGCCGATTTCGTCCAGTCACTACCCGATAAAGTCACTCACGAAGTTCTGCACAGCATGAACAAGCAATATCGTGAACGACTGGAATCGGTACTGTCCTATCCTGAGGATAGTGCCGGCGGTCTGATGGATCTTGATGCCATCACAGTACGCTCCGATGTAACGCTCGATGTGGTGCTGCGGTTTCTGCGACAAAAAGGCAATATGCCTCGACACACTGACCGCATTATTATTGTCGATCGCTTCGGCTACTACGAAGGTGTGCTGCCAATCAGAAGGTTACTAACCTCAGACCCTGATACTTCGGTAGCAGCGGTCATGCGAACTGATGTCGATGTAATAAACGTGGCAACCAACGATGCCGACGTCGCGCGATTATTCGAAGATCACGATCTTATCTCTGCCCCTGTCGTTGATAACAACAATCGTCTGCTTGGCAGAATCACCATTGATGACGTTGTTGATGTCATTCGTGAAGATGCAGATCAAACGCTCATGAGCATGGCTGGCTTGCGACCGGAGGATGATTACTTCTCCCCAGTCATGCGCAGCATGCGACGACGCAGTCTCTGGCTTGGCGTAAACCTCGCAACAGCATTTCTTGCCTCATGGGTTGCCGGACAATTCGCCAATACGCTTGATCAGATCGTGACGCTGGCAATACTCATGAGCATTGTGCCCAGCATGGGTGGCATTGCCGGCTCGCAAACCCTGACTCTGGTTATCCGCGGCCAGGCACTCGGTCAAATTGGTCGCGGCAACACACGCTGGATTCTGACAAAGGAAGCCATTGTCGGATTACTGAACGGGCTCATGTGGTCAGTCATCGTCGCACTGATCGCCTGGGTATGGTTTGGTGATGGACGGGTCGGACTGGTGATCGCGCTGGCACTTATAGTCAACATGTCAGTGGCCGCCATTGCCGGGGTTCTGATTCCGATTATTCTGAAAAAATTCGACATCGATCCGGCTTTAGCCGGCGGGGTAATTCTCACCACCGTCACCGATGTGGTGGGATTGATGACATTCCTGGGTCTGGCGACCTGGTGGCTTTTGTAGCAGCGGTTAAAGTCAATTCCGGCCATCAAACTGACCCACAACTTATCCACAGCAAGCACACCGCTTTGTCACAACAGAATCACATCATATTGTGGATGGTAAGATTACAATCAACATTTTGTAGTAGTCGACTATTGACCCGCAAAGCGCCTCACCACTATCATTCTCCAGCTCGATGATCTGAACTCCTCCCGCTGTGTCACATTACCAGTTGGCACAATATATAGTAGTTCACTTAATCCGAAATACATCATCGAGTATACTGTACATGATTGTTTACATATTGCCGATACTATACAGCTGGCACAGCGTTCTTTTGCCTGGCTGCTGACGGATTGTGTGATTGATCGTTATTAAAAAGCGCATAAACAACAATAAACTGCCCGACGAGTAACGGGGATTTTCAGGTACTGCCTTTTAAAGCTCTGCCCGAAGAATCTGTTTACTAAAAGGATCTGTTAACCGGTTATTTGTCCGGAAAACAGCCGGACTCGTCTGCATTACCGGGGAACAAAAATTACATGACCAAAGTTGTCGCCATAGATAGCAAGCCACAGACGGATTCATTCACAGACTCTCAGGCCACTCTGGAAACCGATATCCCACTACAAAGCGCATCACTGGATATTTGGGACAAAAAATACCGACTGAAAAGTCGCGAAGGACTGGATGTAGACAAATCACTGGACGACACTTATCACCGCGTAGCACGCGCACTGGCCGATGTAGAAGAAACTGAAGAAAACAAAACCAAATGGTTTGAGAAATTCTTATGGGTGTTGCGCCAGGGTGCAATACCGGCAGGACGCATTATTTCCAATGCAGGTGCCAGAGCGCACAAGCC
>CAZYRP010000115.1:0-16376 GCA_964649465.1 uncultured Granulosicoccaceae bacterium
CTCTCCCAGATTCTCGTGCTGAAGCGTCTATTGAAGGTAGCGTACAGATCATTGCTCCGGCCTTATCTTGCTTAACATCAGCTCACTATCTGGCCATTCAATGTTAAAAATGAATTTGCAAAAGCGTACTATTCACGCTGCACCCGGTAATTTTACCCGTATAACCGGGAATAAATGATCAACAATGAAACCCTACTTCTAAGATAAAGGGTTCACTCCTTTGGGAGGTCAGGTTGTGATTAGAACGCTACAAGAACGCATTATCCAATCGGTTGCTTATGAATTTTTCGGCCTGATAATTGTTCTTCCGGGTTTCGCCTACTACACCGGCGTTAGCATAAGCGACAGTTTAATTTTGCTATTCGCACTGTCACTACTACTGACACTTTGGGCAGGAATACATAACTCTATCTTTGATTGGCTGGAATGGAATCTATTCGAAACACTAGCCAGTGACAGATCAATAAGATGCAGAGCATTTCACGCTGTGAGTCTTGAATTTTCCAGCGTCCTGGTAAGTGTTCCAGCGTTTCTTTTACTTACTGACATGACTTTTCTTGATGCAATTGTAGCGGACATCGCACTTTCTATAGCCTACGTGATTTACGGATTTCTATTTCAATACGGTTATGACTATTTTCGACCAGTACAGATAGGGGTATAAAAATGAACAATTTGTCGGTTATTCACCATGAACGTTCGGAAGCTACAATACAGTTTGGTGTTCACTTGATGATAGACGGCTACTTTGCCAAAGGGTCTGCAATGTCTGATAAGAATGAGTTTCGATCCCTGCTGAAAAGTCTGCCGGAGGAACTTGATATGCACGCCATTTGCGAGCCTGTAGTGGTAGAGGCAGGACCAAACTGCATAAAAGACCCCGGTGGATTATCCGGCTTCGTAATGATTGCAGAAAGTCATATCAGCTTTCATACCTTTCCGGCACGGGGCTTTGTCACTATCGATTTGTACACGTGTCAGAATGACACTGATACGGAATCTATTTGTTCAAGGTTGATAGAAGCATTCGGTATCTGTGAAGCCGAAATTTACGTACAGGAGAGGGGGCAGCGTTACCCTGCGGCAGATCTGGTATCATGATTTATCTCGCGAAGCTAACTATCAGTGCGAAAAACTAAAACTGAAATGCTAAAACCGGAATCAAGGGTGACGCTTAAAAAGACTGCTAATTCTATGGATGCTGCAGTCTTTTTCTTTTAATGCCAAACATATCTTCTCTTCGTAACCATTTGGCAAAGATTGGTTTAGCTCACGATTATTGACCTGTTTCATTTAAGCCCGGCTTGACCGTTTCTTTCCAGTTTAGAAAATTTCACCATATTAACTTCAATTCGAACTTAACACGTGCATTGTAGTAATGGGGAATTTACCAGCCTCCCGATTATGGTAACAACACTACGATGCACCGACACCCGGTGCAGCATAGTTATCGCCGACATTGTTTTTATCAATTACCATCGCGTGCAGTATCGGGCACAACTCTCGCCAATTGCGCAATTTCCGAAGCACTGAATCCTCGTTCGGCAATATAAACATCATCGATCAATCCGTCCCACGGTCTGGCCCTATTGGAGAGCGCTCCGATACTCACATCTATATTGCTGTCCCGATCGACTGTACCAATCAACGTGTCACTGAAAACCTCTACACCATCCAAATAAAGCTTTGCAGCAGACCCGTCATACACCATCGCAGCGTGGTACCAGGTGCCCGGATACAACAAGCCTGCGTTTGCACGAAACGTAGCAGTCCTGCCCGCTATTCGAACGCGTCCGCGCAGAACAACGTCAGTTGAATCTACACCTCGCCGGGTTGTACTCAACAAAAACACATGACGGTCCGGAGCCAGTGCATCGGCTTTTGAGATGAGTGTACCGTCAAGACGGCTGTTGTTAGTGAAACTGTCTGCCTTAAACCATGCCGCCAGTGTGACTCCGCTACCGTCGACATCCAAACCTGCCAGATTCACCGCGTTGCCACCTTCAAAGGCCAGAGAAGACAGTGAATCATCAGCCGCTTCAAACACATAGCTGGCACCGGATATCGTGCCATGATTTTCGTTCCCACTACTATCTGTAGCTACCGATGGCGATTGACTGTCATCAAGCGTCAAATGCACCAGAACGTCATCGATACCGTTGTCAGGAGGAGGCTCTATAACCGGAAACCTTTCAGGTACGGGTGCAACTGTCACATCCCCAAATGTAACATCCACCTGGTGTGCAATTAGCAAGATCGATCCATTGGTCAAACTACTCGTGGTATCAATATATTGAACATCCCATATCGTTGGCTCAGTCTGCCCATCGGGCCACACGCGCGCACTGTACTGGAGACCTCCTGTTAAAACTTGCTCAACCCGGTAACGGAAATTGTATTTCTGCTCGAGTGAAAAATGAAAATTGCGCGTGTTACCCGTAACCTTCGGAACCAGATACCCTGACGATTGAACGCGGGAGCTCAAGGCTGGTCGAAAAAAAGCGAGCCACGTTAGCCCGCCATAAGGAAGAAATCCGGTCACTGGTTGACGGCCGGCTAAAATGAACGGCAGATCACTATGCCCGGACCAGGGACCAAGCAAACCGACGCCGGCATAGTCG
Organism: uncultured Granulosicoccaceae bacterium; assembly: GCA_964649465.1. Lineage (GTDB taxonomy): Bacteria > Pseudomonadota > Gammaproteobacteria > Granulosicoccales > Granulosicoccaceae. The sequence goes on from CAZYRP010000115.1 coordinate 2,622, forward strand.
TTTACATCGTAGCCGTGCAACGTAAAGCTGGATACAAGCTCGTATTGATCCTGGTCCAGATCGCCAATAGCTAACAGCCTGTCATAGCCGGGTTCAGCCGTTCGGATACCATCCGCTGTAATTTCCCAATGGCCGTCGACTACCTCGACCGCATCCTGGATCGATGACGTCTGCGACCAATCTATTTCATACGATTGTGGCCAGGTTGTCGATCTGCTGTAGTTTACTGTTACCGTTGTGGACGTAATGCTACCTACCGAATCTAGTGCAGTAATTTCGACCGAGTTGTGCCCTTGCAGCAAGTCGGCCCGATCTAAATCAACGTTGAAATCACCCTTACGACTCAAACGCTTTCCATCCGGACCAACTGTCAGCGATTGGGAAGTACCTCCATTCAAAGAGTAACTCAGTCTCGCAATACCTTCCGGGTCAGACACATTACCGGCCACGTTTGCCCAAACCTGCGGCTGGCCTACATTTCCTATTGATTGATACGAGCCGTACCACAAGTCAAAAACAGAATTCCCTGTGGCACCAACTGCTATTTTCACCGTAACCGAGGAGGAGTCTCCAGAGCCATCACTGATAATATAATCGAACGAATCGATACCGTTAAAGCCCGAATCCGGCACATAAGTAAACGAACCATCACCAAGGAGCGACAAGGTACCCCCCGATACGTCAGAATTCATAACCACAGTAAGAGTATCGCCGTCGGCGTCGGTATCATTCGCCAGAAGGCCGCCGGCAATATTGACCACCAGCCGTGTTTCAAAAGCAGTGGTATATTTATCTGCCGTGGCAACCGGATCTGCCGCAACCGCTGATGTGGAATGTCCGGCCAACAAGAGTACGCAAAACACTTCGGGCGGCAGTTTGCCGGAACCCGGGCAGCGCAACAGGGAGCTTAAAGTAAATCTCAAAAGCAATTTTAAGATAATCAAATGCAAACCCTCTCCCTGGCCGCCGCTGGTACAGCTATTTTCGAATTACGCCGGGAAAAATATAACTGTCGCAATCAGACTTTAAATATAATTGCTGACGCACCCGGTAATTATTGTCACAGCAATAAGGCGCATCTTCCGTGCAGGCAGCCACAGAAATTGCACTCTCATCGAATTGGGCAAAATTTAGCAGACAATGAGCAGCACAGTAAAGGAAACTAAAATATGACGCAGAAAATTCCCGGGGAAGTTAAGAGCATATTTGATTCATATCCTGCGGCCGCCAGCAAGCGATTAATACAGATTCGGCAGCTTATACTCAAATGCGCAGCGCAAGACGACGCGATCGGAGAACTAACAGAAACGCTTAAATGGGGTGAACCCGCCTACCTTACTCAGCAAACCGGTAGCGGCAGCACAATACGACTGGGCTTCAAGGACAAATCACCCGATACTGTTGCCATCTACTTTAACTGCCAGACGACTATCGTTAAAGATATCCAGCAACGCTACCCGGATATATTCAAGTGCGAAAATAATCGTGCTTTACTGTTACCTGTAAAAAATCCTTTACCCAAAATAGAGCTTTCGGACTGTCTGAATATCGCGCTGAAATACCACATTAACAAAAAGGCCTGGGAGGCAGGGCTGCTATAAACCGGAACTTACGTTACGTACGCGTATAAATTTTTGAAGCGACCTTTCTACTTCCAATGAATCCACTACCAGACTTTCGCCTTGAAACACATTTCTCTGAATGGGAATTCAAAGCGCGCTACCACTTAACTGCATCTGATGCAGAAAGCATGTCACTGCAGGAACTACTTGCCCATGCCTCTGAAGATGAACGCGCAGAGTTCAACAACCTATGGCTTGGTTATACCGAAACCTACGGTGCACCCGATGTACGGAACGCTATTGCCAATACATACACGAGTTGCGACAGTGCAGACATCCTCTGCTTTGCCGGTGCCAGCGAAGGCATATTTGCAGCAAACTCGGTAATTCTGGATAACAGTAGTCATGCAATCACTGTCACTCCAAACTACCAGTCGCATGAATCTTTGCCACTATCTATCTGCAGCGCCAGCGGTGTACCACTGGACGCGAAAGATAACTGGTCACTGGACATAGACAGAATAGCTGCAGCAATCAAACCAAATACGCGCCTACTCACTATTAACTTTCCACACAACCCTACCGGTGCAATTCTCTCATTAGACCGATACGAAGCTTTAATAGATCTGTGCCGAAAGCACGGCATCTACATACTGCATGATGAGATCTTTAATGGACTCGGTACAACAGGCACAAAACACCTGCCATTCATTGCAGATGTCTATGAAAGAGGTTTATCACTGAACGTGATGTCTAAAGCTTACGGCCTTCCCGGCTTACGAGTTGGCTGGATCGCCTGCAAAGATCAGACAGTTATCTCCAGAATGGAACGCTTGAAGCACTATCTTTCTATTTGTAATTCAGCACCGAGTGAAAGACTGACAAAAATAGCACTCAATCACCGCGAACAGTTACTCGCACGAACCTGCGCAATTGTGGATGAAAATCTGCCAAAGTGGGAAGCCTTTTTCAGCCGCCACCCGGACCTTTTTGACTGGCAGCGACCCGACGGGTCATGCATGGCGTTTCCACGTTACAAGGGAGCCGAAGGTGTAGATACTTTTACCAGAGAGCTGGTGGAAGACAGTGGTGTCTTGCTGCTTCCCGGATCAGTCTATCAGTCTGAACTTGGCGATACACCGGACAATCACTTCAGGATAGGATTTGGTCGTAAAAACCTTGATGAGGGTCTGGCAGTACTCGAACAACATACAAAACGCAGCAGAACTTAACCAAATTAACCACTGCTGCCTATTCAGCTGAAATAGCGAGATTTGTACTGCTTACTCAGGTCCAGCCCCGACAGATTGAAAGTGACGCCGGAACAATCAAGCTCGCGCAACACTATTTTTTCCCATCCACTCAGCAATTTCACTTTTCCCTGCCTGGTAACCTGCTTCCATAATTTGCTCGCGGCTATCGTAATCCATCATCTTAAACTTATAGACGGGCGGGCGAATGTAGAGATCAGCAAGCGCTTTCTGGCTCGGGATACGCCCAACTGCACCAATCGCACTGATGGATAGTATCGTTGTTGACAACGCAGGTGACCTGTATGGTTTAGTAAATGGGTTGAATTTTCGTAGCAGCTGACGCCATCCCGATAATTCCATGCCATAGACATATTTACCCCGCATTCCAGTACCACCAGATACATCGATACCAATCACTGTCCCACAACCGGGATCGTTGCTCATAATTTCCACCGGTAAGCCGTTGAGCACAGCGCCGTCTGCCAATAGCTGCTCCCCATCTGCCACTGGCGGCAACATAATAGGCATGCTGGCGCTCGCTCTCACGTATTTCCACAACAACCCTCGACGATGGACCACTTCCGACGCATTAACCATGTTGACAGATACACAATAGAAGGGAGTCCAAAGATCCTCAATCTGTATATCACCCACAAACAATTTCAGAAGTGCAGAAAAGCGTTTTCCCTTAAACAATGAAGTCGACGGAAGCGTGTAGTCATTCATATTTTTCCGTTTACCATACTTCATCACCAGATCCCTTGCCTGATCATCGCTATGTCCGGAAGCGATAATAGATGCGCAAATAGCGCCGGCGCTTGCACCACCAAAAAGATCTATCGGCACACCTGCTTCGTGCAATGCACGGACAACACCTAAATGTGCAAACCCACGCGCTGCACCCCCACTCAGCACCAGTCCCACCCCTTGATGACTTAACAGGCGGGAGACCCGTGCGATATCGCTGCTTACCGAATTCTTCCAATCTGATTCTTCACTATCCGACCAACGTATATGATGATGTGCGTCGACATTGAATTTGGTCAGCCAATTGTGCGTATCTTTAGGCATTAAACAATTTTCAGGATGCAGTAATACCAGACTACAACCGGGATTGAGCGGCAATCCCTGATTGCTGGCAAACAAGGCTGGAAAATCGATTGTAGAAACATCGGCATCGGCTCTGGCAACAAAGATAATATGATCAACTTGTTGAGAAATTCTTTTTATCCAGTTCGATGCAATAGATTCCCCCGATTGATAAACAGAAAAATTTGATACGGTACGGGAGAAATAATTTGCACCAAGAAATAAATACTCGTTATTGCCTTCCTGTTCGTTAAACCATTTATGTAGTCGTAAGTGTGCCGCAGAATCAATCGGAGCCTGCGATAAACCTGCTTCACCCAGTGATTTATCGGTTGCTTGTTCATTGATGTAGATAGCAGTCGTGCGATTTTTCAACTTATTTTCACATGACCACGGGTTCTCCAGATGCCAACACAGGCGCTTTGCGAAGTCGTCTATCGGTAGTGGAAGATCTGCACCAGCGGGGTTTATCCCAATTACTGCAAAAGTACGATTCCTTTTTTTTGGCGGATTAACCAGACGATTCAATATGCGTGACGAAAACAATCGGGTTAGCGGCTCTGGATACTTCTCTAATAATTTGAAGTAGGATTCCGCTTCAAGGCGACCAACCAGGGCATCTCTTAGCGCATATACTGAAGCATTTCGCGGCTCTCCAGAGAGAAACCCGATTTCACCAACCGTTTGCCCGCGGCCGATATCTAAAACGGAGCGTAGTTCCGGTTTACTGTCATTGAGCGTGCAGTCTGTATTTACCTGTTCGCTCGTGTTGCTTTCGTGATCAACCTGTTCGAAAACTCTCAACCGGCCGCTAATGACAATAAACAGGGAATCACTTGTATCACCCTGTTCAAAGAGCTTATCACCCTTCTTCAATGCCACCAGTTGCATCTCGTTATGCAAATCCTCGAGTATTTCAGCATCGAGTTTTCCGAGTATATGGTTTTCATACAGTGCAGAACTGAGATGAGCACTATGAATTTTTTCGTTAACGGCACTTTCAACGGACGCATGGATATTCGGGTTTAAACGCGCTATCTCTTCAAACTGTGAGCGTGTAATGCGAAATAAAGTTGCGTTAGATACCGCTCGTACACTGGTAGAACGATTGGTGCCGGTCAACAATGCCGCTTCACCAACACTCTGCCCGGGAAGTAATGTGCCAACTACCCGATCGACACCGACATCATCCTTTAGCGCTACCTCAAGGCAACCAGATTCAAGCAGATATAAATCGGAGCCAGCTGTCCCTGCCTCTATGAGATGCTCACCCTTAGTAAGCTTGAGTGGAGTGCAGATCTTTGCCAGAGCAGCAGATGTCTCTGCGTCGACTTTGCTAAAAATATCTATTGACTCAATAAAATCGGAGGTCAACATTTTTCCCTATCAAGACATCTTTGGTTTACGGTACCGAAAATGGCAACAGAGATAAAGTCAGTTTCGATGATTCGCCAAAAACAGGCAAGAGAAAGGAAAATATTTTCGGAACCCGTTCGATGTTTCACACTAGAGGGTTGTTTGCATATTACGAGCTAACGTTGCAAACACAACAACGCGCAAGACCTGGTATTTCTGTGACTACATGCTCCTACGAAAAAAAATTGTGGCGCATGTCAAAAAGTGTGTTAATGATTGAAAGCTCGACAGTCGTCAACCCCCGATCCAAAGGCACAACACTTAAGAAGTTTATCTACATTTGCTGGAATCAGATGAGACCGAAGAAACTGATACGTTCTCGCTAACACCGAGAGAGAAGCGTACATTCGGACGTCCGCCTAAGCTTAACCCCTCAGTCCACCACCAGGAACCTGGAAAAACTAATTTCGGTCGACCGACCAAACGCCTGACATCTGCCATTCTCATCCCGACCTGAACATTTTCGGCAATTCTTTGCGCCGCCGTTCGGCAGTCGGGCACCTCACCGGAGTAGTCAAGAGCTGGATTAATATCCGCCACCATTATGGTTTTATCATTATCGTCTTCGAACTCATCATCACCGGTTTCTGTTGGTGCCCTTTCTTCTTGTTGAATGCCTTCTTGTTGATTCTCTTCCGGCTTACTGCCCTCGGGATTTACATCCTCCTGTTTGATCACCTTTTGTTCGACCTCTTCACCATTAACCTCTTCGGGGACAGACTCATCATTACCGTTAAAGGTATAGGTACACCCACTTGCTGCTGCAAGAAAAACAGGAACTAACAAAACATTTCGAATTAACCGGTTCATTTAGTCACCAGGACTTTAGCTTGGTGTTCATTATCTCTATTTTTTGGCGAGTTTTCCAATTGCCCGGATTGGCACGACCAGACTGAACCTAATGCACCAAAATGTGACGCATAATAACTAATAATCCTGAATTTTCAGGAACTGAGACCGCCGCATTTAATAATTCCCAACTCCTGACGTCAACCTTCGCTGCCCCTCCGGGGTTAACGCATGACAGGTGGATGCCATGCATATAACAATAAGAATAGCGGTGACACATGAAGTACTTACGTTACATCAGCATGGCACTCATCTTATGCACAACACTCTTTCTGTCGAGTTGCGCTACAAAGTCCTTCCCCGTCTATGAGGTTCAGAGAAGCGAACTAAAACTCTGGTTTGCCAGCGCCAAAGCACTGGTTGAAGAAGAACGTGGCCTTGATCTCAGCAATGTCACGTTGTCAACAGTGACGGGCCGTGAAATGCTTTTTGTTTTATCAGACCTGTACGGCAAAAAAATTGACCCCAACATGACTGCCGATACACGAATACGCGTATTCGCCGACAAAGCATTTGAGGACGTTAAATCAGTACAGGCAGTCTATGATCCGTTTGCCAAGAGAATCGTCGTAAACCAACAGAATCTAAAATACTATATCGGTCAGCTCACCGAGCACGGTGCAGACGCACAAAGCGCTGCGATGACGCTACTTATTCACGAGCTCATACACGCAGCTGATGATAAAGAATATGACCTCGTAGCAATAGAGAAACGCCATAAGGGAGATACCCTCGGTGTTTTTATGGTAGCTGAAGGCCATGCAGAAATGCAGACAGAGTCACTGTGTATTAAAGCCGGATGCAGCAATGCGTTTCGTACTGCACAGATTGAGTTTCATGGGGCTGATCCACATGATACTGACCAGATACTGCTAACATCACAGGACAATAACGGACTGCTCTATGTTCAGGGCCGTAAGTTTCTTAAAGCACTCGCAGCGCGCGACAGTGACGGTTCACTGGTAAGGCAGGCACTCATCAAGCCACCTGGCGATGTTCTGGAATTTTTCGACCCGGCTAACTTTCCGGATGTGCCACGTGCAAACCGTCGCGAAAAAATCTATCAAACATTGAATGCAATTGAATTCGAAACTTCAAAGGGCCCAATGTTAAAAATTCCGCAGGCGGTCTTCAATGAAACTGATCTGCCCGCAGGCAGGCAAGAAAGACTGAACTACGTTCGCGAATACAAACAGCAAGTCCTTGCATCAGGCAGCATGAACTTTGTAGAGCAATACGCTGAGAATTTGAATACGGTGAATGTTACTTTGTATGAGGCATCCAGCCCTGCTGCAGCTTACAAAATACAGCAGAAGCTAATTGCAAAACGCCGCGCACTTACAAGCAAACTTAAAAACCTTGGTGCAGCTATCACTCATCCCGGTACTTCTGAACTGCGCCACATGTCAGAAAATCTACCCGCTAAAACCCAACGTTATGTTTTAGATTTCAAAAATCGGGATACAGGTAAAACAACGCAGTTTATCAGCACGTTCCTCATTGAGGGCAGACATCTGATTGCAGTCAACAATTCAAATGACAATGAGCTTAACAGCGAAGTATTGCTAAAGACGCTGCAGAAACTGCAGGCATATTAGCAACACAATGGTGGTCCCACGTAGGGTGCCAAATTGCTAAAAGCCTGACTGATTGCATCCGTCAAGAGGTCCTAAAAAACAAATAATTCAGCCGAACTTCCGGCCCCGACTGCGCCGGCAATTGACACTACAACGGGCATGATTTGTGCGCAACCCGTTGCTTGTTTTCGCCGTTATCCCTCTATGCCGCGCCGCGCTCTTCCTCAGTTTGCACAACTCACCGCAGCAATCGCAATTGCTGCCACTATTATGTCGTGCAACAGCGGCTCAGATCAGCCGGTATTGCAAACAGAGACTGTGATCAGACCTGCTACTCAGCAACCCAATATTATTGTCGTATTTACTGACGATCAGGGCTATGCAGACCTTGGCGTTCAGGGGGTAGTTAACGATATCCGGACCCCCAATATAGACGACCTTGCATCAGACGGTGTTCGCATGACATCAGGTTACGTCACCGCTCCCCAATGCACACCGTCCCGCGCTGCATTGATGACAGGCAAGTACCAACAACGGTTCGGTCTTGATGACAATCGGAATACCCCACTCTCACTGGATGAAACTACTCTGGCGGAACGACTGGGAGATATTGGCTACACAACAGGCATGGCCGGTAAGTGGCACCTCGAGGTCGATAGAAATTCAGTTGGCTTTGATATGGACACTCTTCCGCTGGCAGAAAGACGACCGTACTTCCCTGACGAGAGGGGTTTTGATGATGTCTACTTCGGATACCAGAATAGATGGTGGACCAACTTCAGTTTAAATGGTGAGTCGGTTCCATTGAAGTATCGCGACAACAACGACTACCGGTTGGATGTTACAACGGACGCAGGTGTAGCCTTCATTGAAAAAAACAAAGAACAGCCATTCTTTTTATATTTATCTTACTACGCACCCCATGTTCCACTCGACGCTACCGATGAATATTTATCCAGATTTCCAGACGCACAGCAGACAAGGCGTCAATACGCACTGGCAATGATGTCTGCCATTGATGATGGCGTCGGAAAAATCAGAGAGTCACTTTCAGAAAACCAGCTTACTGAAAACACGATCATTTACTTTATCAGCGATAACGGAGCACCGCTGGAGCTGAATATGCCGGACCGACCGATCAATGAAAACGGGTGGGACGGTTCACTTAATGTTCCAATGATCGGTGAAAAAGGTATGTTGTCAGAAGGCGGGGTTCGAGTGCCGTATATTGTCAGTTGGCCCGGCACTATTCCAGCGGGCGGTGTCTCCGATACTCCGGTATCAACTCTGGACGTCGCCACCACTAGCCTTGCGGCGGCCGGTACCGAGGTGCCAAATGAGCTTGACGGTATAAATTTGTTGCCACAGCTAACAGGAGAAAAGCAGACAGAGGAGCGTTCGCTGTACTGGAGATTCTGGAATCAGTCCGCCATTCGCAAAGGGGACTGGAAATACTTACAAGTCGGTGGCGATACTAAATTTCTATTCAACATGAACACTGACCTGCCCGAGTCCGAAAACGTTGTGGCAGACCATCCGGAAATCGCCGCAGCGCTGCAGCAGGAGCTAATAGACTGGTCAGAGACTCTTTATCGCCCCGGCATATCAAACTTGCCTTTAGCAGGTCCCGAGCAAAGGTGGTACAACCATTTTTTCCCCGGCACCTAGCGACCTGGGTGCTTGGGTAATCGGTGATTTAGCCTGGTAAGATTATTTAAGCCAGAATTGTAGGTCAGCCACACACCCTCGCCGGCTACAAAATACTACTAGTAGCTGAGCAACAACCAACCAAACAGGCCTGTCAGTATGAAGGGTACCAACAAGGCAAAAAATCCCTTTGCACCGGGTGCAATATTCTCTGGCTGGCTTGATACTGCGGGGGAAGTCTCTGTATTTTTCGCCATGGCAACTACTCCGGTAATTTAAACCCCTATTTTAACTCGCACTTGCCATAAGCCTCGATGCTTTTTTTGCATCAAAGCAGTGCATAATTCGCAGCGCGTATTGCAAAGCACGCACTCCTCTAAAGCAAAAAGCCAGACCACCTACCTGCGGCAATTGCCGTGTTTTATACGTAGCGCGACACCCGCTTAATATACTCAAATACGTATTCTGCAAAACTCCAGCGCACCTGCAATTGAAACACTGGCAACTCTGAGTGATTTGAAAGCAGAATTGAAGCATTGCCAAAGCGTGTTTGTGCACACTGACCCGCACCAAACTCATCCGGGTGAACATCAAACGGCGTTCCACTCGCAATGACATCGCGCACCTTTGATCCACTGAGTTGTAACACAGTCGAGTAGTCACTGACTTCAACCGCACCAGTGTTGGAATTGCCACACCATCGATCAATAATGCTTTGCGGGTTACTGTCGGTGTACAACAGTCTTTCATCAGGGCCGAGCCAGAACAAAGTACTGGTACCGTTGCTAATAAAAGTGTTTGCAGTGATGTCGCATTCCAATGCTAGCAATGAACTCAAGCCGGAGTTCACCGCAGCAGTTTCAAAATCACCCCGCAGGTTAATCTTGTTGGTGAAACCCATTTCCTCAACGGTTAGTCCGTCGATCTCAAATGCGGCACTGTCCAACGGAGTTGCAATGACAGGATTATCCACGCACGCGTACTCCTTCTTTATCGACAAACACAGTATCTGTGACTTTGGCTTGGTGTACCTCGCCGCTCATCAAAGAAAGCGATACCATCTGTCCTTTGCGATTAATGCCGTCCTGAAGCAAGGCAAGTGCAATTGAACGACCAGCATTCGGGCTCATGTAACTGGACGTTACGTGGCCAATGGTCTGCATCGGTGGCGCGTCGAGTACCTCAGCCACAATATGCGCACCTTCCGGCAGCACAACCGCAGGATCTTCCGTTAGCAAACCAACCAGCTGTGGTCTTTTTTCACGCCTGGTATCAACACGCTGCTGCGCACGATTGCCCAGATACTCTATTTTGGTTTTGGATACTATCCAGTCCATATCCATATCATGGGGAGTGACGGTACCGTCGGTATCCTGCCCGACAATGATAAATCCTTTTTCTGCACGCAACACGTGCATGGCTTCAGTACCGTAGAGCACCAGATTATACTTCTTACCCGCCTCAGCCAGTGAATCAATCAAGTGCCTGCCGTAGCGCGCCGGCACATTGATTTCATAAGAGAGTTCTCCGGTAAAGCTGATACGGAATACACGTGCAGGTACATCGGCTACCTTGCCCTCACGCATTGTCATGAACGGAAACGCCTCTTTGGATACATCGATATCGGTTAGTTCCTGCAACAGATCACGTGCGCGGGGGCCGTTGATAGCCATCACCGCCCATTGTTCAGTCACGCTGGTGCAATACACCTCCCACTCAGGCCACTCGGTCTGCAACCATTCTTCAAGCCAGCTCATAACACGTGCAGCACCGCCGGTAGTTGTGGTCATGTGATAGTGGCTTTCGCCAAGCCGGGTGGTAACACCGTCATCGAAAATCATGCCGTGTTCATTAAGCATTAATCCATAACGACACGAACCCACAGCAAGCTTTTGCCAGTTATTGGTGTAAACCATTTCAATTAACTTCAGTGCGTCTTTACCCTGGATATCTATTTTGCCTAGCGTTGAAGCATCCAGCATTCCAACAGATTCCCGAACGGCAAGCGTTTCGCGTTGCACGGCCGAGTGCATGTCTTCACCATTATTCGGGTAGTACCACGAGCGCTTCCAGTCACCAACATCTTCAAAGACCGCGCCATTGGCAACATGCCATTCGTGCATTGGTGTGTGGCGCTCCTGTATAAACAGCTCACGCGACTCCTGCGCACCCACCGCACCTAAAGTTAATGGTGTAAATGGCGGCCTGAAAGTTGTTGTACCTACCTCCGGTATAGATACACCCTGTATATTAGCCATAATCGCCAATGCATTAAGGTTTGATGTTTTTCCCTGATCCGTTGCCATGCCCGTGGTGGTATAACGCTTTAAATGTTCAACCGATATAAACCCTTCACGCGCCGCCAGCTGAACGTCTGCCGCGGTAACATCATTCTGAAAATCATGAAAGTGCTTGGCACTACCTTCCCCGACCGGGTGTACTGTTGGCACCAGCCACAGTGGCTCAATATCACCCTGTGTAATTTCATTCACAGCAAAAGGTTCAACCGTCATTGTTGTTGGCTGCCCACCGACAGCACTAACTGCCGCAGCACCCGCAGCCAGACCCTGCTGTATACATTCTGCTGTTGTGAAACTGCCGTTACAGCTCCCCGCTGAAAAGTTAGGGCTGCTTTTTTTTGCCCGGGACAGATCAGGTACAAATCCGGCAATAGACTCGATATATTTAAGCTTGCCACCACTCTGACTGAACATGTGACAAGACGGTGTCCAGCCACCGGACATGGCGACCAAACTGCAGTCAACTTTCACTGCCTGCCCTTGCACAGAGTTTTTATCATCAGATAACTGCATTACTTCTACCGACTTAACACCTTTCGCACCCTGCACCGCGGTAATGGCATGTCCTTCAAATAAGCGGATGTTACTCTGTTGAAGTCTTGTTTTAAGTTCCGCTGATACATTTTGACGGGTATCGACGGTAGTTACAGTAGCCCCTCTTGCTGCAGCATCGAGAGCCACCTGATAAGCACTGTCATTATTGGTAAACACGACCACATTATTACCGGGCAGTACGCCATAGCGATTTACGTAGCCGCCTACAGCATTAGCCAGCATTACCCCCGGACGATCATTGTCTGCAAATACTAACGGTCGCTCAATGGAGCCGGCAGCGATCACTACCTGCTTTGCGCGAATTTTCCAGAAGCGTTGTCGTGGTGCATCACCACCGGCACCCGGACCTAAGTGATCGGTTACCTTTTCAAGTGCGGTTATATAGTTGTAGTCGTAATAGCCAGTCGCAGTAGTACGGCTGAGCAAGCGAGCATTTTTGTTCTCTTTGAGCTCGCGCAGAGAAGCATTAATAAATTCCATTGCAGCAGAGTTGTCTGAAGAACTGAGTAGCGCACCGCCGAACTCATTACCCTCATCAAGCAGCATCACGCGAGCACCGCTTTTTGCAGCACTACGGGCTGCGGCAATACCTGACGCACCACCACCAATCACCAACACATCACAGTGTGCATAGGTACCGTGATAAACATCAGGATCATTCTCAACCGGGCTCACACCCAGCCCTGCCGCTTTGCGAATGAACTTTTCATAGGTCATCCACATTGATGCCGGCCACATAAAAGTTTTGTAGTAAAAACCGGCTGGCAGAAAGCGCGCAACTACCGAGTTAACTGCACCAACATCAAACGCCAGGCTCGGCCAGCGGTTTTGCGATTTTGCAGTTAAACCATCATAGAGCTCTATACAGGTGGCACGTGTATTCGGCTCGGTATAAGCACCAGTCTCGAGCTGTACTAATGCATTAGGCTCTTCAGAGCCTGCCGCAATTAAGCCGCGGGGTCTGTGATACTTAAAGCTCCGGCCTAACAACCGAATACCATTGGCCAATAACGCGGAAGCCAGTGTATCGCCCTGATACCCGACATACTTTCTGCCATCAAATGTGAATGACAGTGGTTTACTGCGATCAATAGTACCGCCGTCTGACAGCCGTTGTTTCTGTGTCACGACTGGCCCTCTTCATTCGGTATTGCGGGCCTCAGGTCACTAATTTTATAGGTTGCTACAAATTCATCAGTTACCGTATGGCGCAATGCATTGAACCAGCGCCTGCAGCCGTGATCATGCAGCCATCGCTCTCGATGATAGCCTTTGGGGTTGCTGCGAAAAAATACATATTCGCCCCACTGTTCATCCGTCATGTTTGCAGTTTCTGTCGGACGTGGAATGTGTGCCTCACCATGACAGGAAAACTCAGTCTGATCACGATCACCACAATAAGGGCAATTTACAATAAACATATCTGTTCCCCTTAATGGGCTACCGCTGCTGCGGCACCTTCGTCAATAAGTGCACCGGTATTGAACCGGTCAATGGAAAACGGTGC
>CAZYRP010000116.1:0-16297 GCA_964649465.1 uncultured Granulosicoccaceae bacterium
TAAGGTGATCAAATAACTCCAGAATCACTGATCACTTTCGCCGGAATACGCAGTTACCCCGGATGCGGTCACAACAGCAGCGTATGGTCGACCAAAAGCGCAGTAGAGAAAACCTGAGTAGTAAGCAACATTGTGCATTGAGCTCAGCACTACTACATCGATTCCCCTGGATTGCATATAGGCTTGCAATCCGGTTAGTCGATTTTGGTACTCTGCTTCAGAGAAAGGTAAGGTAGCTTTTTCGCCGTTGTGAAACTGAAAGTAGTTTGGGCGATTGGCGGGATGTGTACTCATTGCGTATCTCCAGATTAATCCGGGTCAACTAAAGTGAGTAATAGACCCGGGAGCTATCCGGGCGTTCAGGATCGTAAAGAGCTGTTCACAGCTTGCGCTGCTGAGTGACGACGCCATCGTCACTGACTCTCGTGTAGATTATAGTATTGCGCTATATACCTCTGCAAGGGACGAATTCACCCTGAGCAGATGTTAATGCAGAAGTGTTGTGTGGCAGGAATTGGCGGAACTTCCCGGTACACGGAACAGTGAAAAACGATTGTTATCTGCCTTTAATCCTCTTGGCAGATGCTCCATAAATGTACTCCATATCTGGGTGCTCCGTACTGTAATAATGAACCCAAATATAGACATGGCTAAACAACGCTATAACCAAAGCCGCTTTAGAACTAAATACAAGGCCAATGGCCCAAAATACTAAAAATGCGTACACATACATTCCATTGTTGGTGTACTGAAATATCCCCCTTTTCTCTAATATATTTGATTGGTTCGCGGTATCAAAATGGTCTGCACCGACGGCTCTCCCAACCCCAAAGTACCTTTTCACACTGTACATTGCATACAGACCTGGAACCAACAGGATAAATAACAACAAAAATTTCAGTTCCCTGGGAATACCCAGGGATCCCTGATCTGCCCAACCGAGTAAAGCGAGAGATATAAAGCGCAATAGGAAGAGTACAACAAATACGACTAAGAATGCATGAAAACCAATGGTTCTTGACACAAGAGATGATTTCAATTCTAAGCGCCAGGCAAGCCAAACAAATACTTGATGTACTACAGGAACTAAAAAAGCGAACCAGTATAACGCCGAAAACGGCTCTCCAAATAAACGCCAGCCACACCATACAAGGAATGATAAGGCGATCAAGCATAGTGCATGCATGAGCTGACCTTCCCACAAGCTTATATCATGCATTTGTGATCTCTCGTTATAACAGCTAACGCCCAGCTCCCTGTCGAGTGCCGCTGTTTGTTAGATCGTTCTATTTATTTACGGATGCAAGTGCAGCACCGGCACCTGCATATATAGAGCCTACCACTCTATTTGAATATTTGCTTGCCTTGAGCTTATTGGCTAAAGACAAAGCACATAAAACATACGTGGAATAGACAAAGAATGAAATAAGCATAGCTGTAACTCCAATTGAGACAGCTTGTGGGATGAAAGGAGCCTGACTATTTATATATAAAGGAAATACCAATACACCCACCAATATTGCTTTTGGATTTGTTAGAGAGACAAGAATAGAGTGGCTGAATATTTTTATCGGGGAGACGTCAATGTTACTTGCAAAAATGGAATTTGAATCACTGCTGAACGCCTTATAGGCCATGTAGAATAAATATGCTACGCCAACCCATTTTAGCAATATGAAAACCTCAGAGTACTTTGCTATCAAAATGCCAACCCCGGAGAAAATCAAAGTAACGTGAATAGCTGTAGCAGCAGCAAAACCTAATGGCGCAAGCATTGCTTTTCTTTGGCCGTATTTTAATGATTGAGCGACAGCGAATGCCGCATTTGGCCCGGGCACAGCCACAGCCGGTACAAAGGTAACTGCAAACAAGATAAGAAGCGAAGCGTCCATGGTATTCCTCTCAATATATTTTTTTGATAGTGGTTCGTATGTGCGTAACTCTCTGATTGGATCTAACAGCTAACTATAATGACGCGGTTTTTAACAACCGATACAACGAAGCCACAAATCGGCGAATGTCTGGTATTGGCTGCGACTCGACCACTGGCAACTGTTGATTTTATCAATATTTCAATTTAATGGCAGCACCCGGCAAGTGCTGACCCAAACCCGCTAGTCGATCGTATCCACTTTTCCAGCAACCCGGGTATAATTGTGGTGTGGAGAATTCATCTCCACCACTTTTGGAGTATTCATGTTTAGGTTCGGCACCACCTGTTAGGCGTCCCCGAGAGGGGACATTCCTTAACAGCGGTTATGCCAGCATCCCCGGATGCCGGCAGCCGTCTCTTATTGCCTATTTTTTGAGCAAAAACAATATGAGTAATTCTAAAATACGCTCCTCTAAGCCAGAAGACTTAAGAGCAATCAAAGCAGTCATCGACGCCACGGAACTGTTTCCTTCAGAGTACCTGGACGATATGTTTTCAGGTAAGTCAGATCCGGAAGTTAAACAGGAATTCTGGCTATCCTACGACGACAAAGGTGTTCAGGCTGTGGCGTTTTGTGCGCCCGAACCAATGACAGAAGGCACCTGGAACTTGTTGTTAATCGCGGTCCATCCGGATTTGCAGAGTGAAGGGATTGGACGGAGCTTGATGTCACGCGTCGAATCTATCTTGAAGAAGCTTGAAGGACGCTTGTTGCTGGTGGAAACTTCCGGTACAGACAGTTTTGTCAGTACCCGATCATTTTATGAAAAAATTGGGTACGAAACAGAAGCTCGTATTCGCGATTATTACGACGCTGGTGACGACAAAATCATTTTCCGTAAAACACTGTAGTTGGAAATACTCGGTGACTACCTTCAGGTGGTCACCGAGTAATCATGACGGTCCGTTTTTGGCGGCTGCAGCAGTAACTGTCAACCGTTTTGGCGCTAAGATTTTATTTTGACGGAACAATCCACAGAAAAGGGAGACTGTGCGCCAAGCGGGTCACTGGTTGCGACTTACCAGGGAAATCGCAGCCTATCCTATGGGATTTACTTTTCAGCCAGTTCTTTCAGCGCTTTATTCATCATATTAAGCATAGGCGGAACACCCTTTGCCATCTGCCCTTTCATTGCCGCAGCCATCAAACCTTTGAACGTTTCCGTGTGTATGACTTTTGTTCCCGCATCTGTTTTTTCAATCTCTATTATTTTATCGTTAGTAAAGATAAATCCAGCCATCATGTGGGCACGCCAGTGAAAGTATTTGAGCTCATCCATTTGAATAATCTTAGGACTGTATTTAGGTCCGTCTTTACCAGCTTCTTTGCTCATCATGGTGATATCTACGGTTGACCCTGTTTTTGCTTTTCCTTCTGATGCATTGATGGTCGGACTCCATTCGTGCCACCTCTCAACGTCGGATATTATGTCCCACACTTTCTCAGGTGACGCATTAATTTCGATTTCAGTTTTTATTGTTTGCATATTTCTTCCTGTAAATGACAAATAGACGAGCCCGAGCAGCAATATCAAAACGACAATGAGGATTGCATTCTTCAATTCTTTAATCTCGAGCTTGTTGTGCGGGATCCATTGCCATTCGGCTATTGATGGATTCTATGTAGCTGTGCAACTGCTCCATGCCAGCTCCCCAACCCTTACCGTGATCAGCTCGAGTCGATTCAAACGCATCAATCTCGGCCGCGTTGGCGTTTCGTGGCTCCCAAAGAAACGTCAGTCGTGTTCGATTTGCTGTGAGTTCTTCAAAATGAAGTGTTGCTACCATGTGTTCTGGCCAATCAGGTATATGCGGCATGGGCAATGCTTCGCCTTTTTCGTTCGAGAAGTATTGCAGGAACACCAACTTTTCCGGTGATAAAACTTCTTCGTATTTAGTCAGTAGCCACATTTGATTGCCGTCTGGCATGGTGAGTTTGTGTAGTGAATCACCACCCGTCACGATGTCTGCAGAGACAAAATCACACTTGCACCCTGGCATAGGAAACATCCAGTTATTGAGGTGCTTAACTTGAGTCCATGCATCGAATACCAGCTGCCTTGGTGCATTAAACTCTCGAACGATCTCCGAAGGTGTCACTGTGTTATTACTCATCGTGAGAACGGCCTCGTTGAATTTGATTTAAATAAGTATCTAACTGATCCATAGAGCCACCCCAAAATTTTTCAAACTGATGCAACCATTCTTGAATAGGACGCAGTTCATCCGGCTGAACCCGGTAGTATCTGTATCGACCTTCTTTGCGCTCTGAAACAATATTGACCTTTCTCAAAACACCTAAGTGCTTCGATACAGTCGGCTGTGGCCAGTCAACGGTATCTGCCAACTCATTTACTGTCATTTCCTTCAACACAAGTTGCTCAATCAATATTCGCCGCCTGGGTTCACCAATGGCGCTAAAAACATCGTGCGTTGTTTTTAATCTGGGCATACTAAATATCATATTCCTATATGGGAATATGTCAACTGTAATTTGAAAATGGAGCGATCAGGAGATTACATCGGGATGTTTAGGCGGGTTGCGCCAGATTATAAAAAGAAAGAGACTGCTGAGGCTCAACGAAAAAAAACCATTACGGCGTATGGCGCTCTTTGGCCGATTTTCCCTTACGCGGAAGTTGATTTTACCTGGTTTCGAATCCGCGGCAGCATCCGACAAGTGCTACCCCATTGCGGACTGTTCTTTGAGGCTTTGATTTGCGTAACATAGCCAGCAATTTTGTAAGTGCGCTGTCAAATTGACTGATTGTTTCGGCGCAATACCAGTAACCCCGCAGTCACAATCAAAATCATACCTGTAACAGATGCAATAGTTGGTGAATTGCCAAAAAACAAAATATCCCATGCTGCCACAAATACTAAATAGCTATATTCAAACGTGGAAATGATTGAGGGTGGGGCCAGCTGATAAGCACCAGCTAAGAGCATTCCAATAACAATCGCAAAAAGCGCGAGCACCGCAAGCACAAGCCAATCTGATAGACCCACACTCGACCACATTCCAAAGATATAAGGATAGGTGTTTGCTATCTCACCCTGCGGTCTGAACCATACCAGGATCATACTCACTATCAAGCCCGCGCATAACATGACTAGATTCTGGGAAAGTGCAAGAGCGGCTGGAGAAACAGTCTGACATTTTGTGCGAGTTATTATGTGTGCAACAGCGTAAAATGCGGCCCCGAGCACAGGAAGAAAAACCCAGGGTGAAAAAGCGTCTGAACCCGGCTGCAGCAGGATGATCATGCCGGAAAAACCAATAAAAACTCCGAGCCATCGGAGGGGTCCAACTGATTCCCCGATAACATATGCAGAGAGCAAAGTTACAAAGATGGGCGCGATATAGTTGGCTGCACCAACCGTTGACAAACTTACAAATGGAATTGCTGAATAAAACAATAAGAAGGTCATTGTTATGCAGATAGAGCGCAGAATTGACCATCTCGCCAAAGCTGCACGAAAGACTCTATTCTTTTCGGTGCGCACAACTGTGAATACCAATAGCATCGGGACTGCCAGCAAGCCCCGAAGTGTAAAGATCTGCCAGAGGGTCAGTTCGCTACTGAATAATTTGAATACTACATCCTGAATTGAAATCGTCAGCGCAGCAGCAATAATTAGGGAAACACCACCTAAGATGTTTTGCTCCCTGGTTTCAAAGCTACCGTTCAAAAATTTTTACCCGACCAGTATTAAGCCACCTCCCAGTTATCGTCATAGGACAAATTACTTTCAATTTGACCTGAATTTCCGGACTTAGCTTTGATAATGATCCATTAAAATTTGTGCGACTTCGGGTCGTGAAAATTCCTCTGGTGGCGCTTTTCCCTCACTTAGCATTTCACGCACTGCAGTACCCGACAATAATACGAAGTCTTCCTTTGTGTGATCGGGTGCTTCACGCATCATGACCACTTTGTTCAGCTTTTTTGAGTAGGCGGTGTGATCTGCTTTGAACAACTCAATTTCAAGTGCGCCATCGGGAAGTGTGTCGAATACTTCCTGTGCTTCGAACGCACCGTAGTAGTCGCCAACACCTGCGTGGTCTCTGCCAATAATAAAGTGAGTTGCCCCCATGTTCTGACGGAACACGGCATGCAGCAGTGCTTCTCGCGGGCCGGCATAGAGCATGTCAAAGCCGTAGCCATTAACCAGCGCCGAGTTGGGTGGAAAATATAATTCAATCATTTTTCTGATTGCGGCATCTCGTACGTCCGCCGGAATGTCACCGGGTTTTAATTTGCCGAGCAGCATATGGATCACCAGCCCGTCTGCATTCAGACGGTCCATTGCCATGTGACACAGCTCTTCGTGCGCGCGATGCATCGGGTTACGTGTCTGGAATGCGACAATGCGCTTCCAGCCCAGTGCTTCGATCTCTTTGCGAATTTCTACTGCGGTTCGAAAGGTATCCGGGAAGTCTGTGTCAAAGTAACTGTAGTTAAGGACTTGTATTGGACCTGAAATTAAACAAGTGCCTTGAGCGATAAATTCTGCAACACCCGGATGCTCTCGATCTGTGGTGCCGAAGACTTGCTGTGCCAGGGTTTCAATCTCGGTGTCGGTAAAATTTTCTACCGACTTCACTTGTTGTACAGCAAGGATGGGAGCGCCGGTAACATTCGGATCTTTTAATGCAATGCGATCACCTGCTTTAACAGTGCCTGCATCTGCAACCAGATTCAGTACCGGTGTTGGCCAGAATAATCCGTCTGTAGTTTGCATCGAATTGCCAACCGACAATGCGTCGCTTTTATCCATAAAGCCAGTAAGTGGCGTGAAGTACCCGCCACCCAGCATTACCGCGTTGCCGGCTGTTGCCGAACTGATGGTGATGGCGGGCAATGAGGCGGCGTCTTTTGCAAGCTGAGCGCGGGCGTTAGCGTCTTCAACAAAAAGCGGATTTAGCGCATCCGCACCGTGGGGTTTTATAAGGGCAGTCAATTGTTATCTCCGGCAAAATACTATTGCTGGAACAGTACAACAATTCAGCCCATGGTGACTACTATGTTGCCGATATATTGCTTATCAATAAACGCCTGTTGAGCCACTGGCAGTTCATGTAGCGGGTAAGTGGCTGCCAGCACCGGTTTGATTTCGTCCTGCTCGATATATTTGATCAGGTCGGTGAATATGTGAGTTGGTATTACTGTGGAGCCTGTAAAAGTGAGGTCACGCAAGTACAGGGTGCGCAGATCAAGGTCGACTATTGGCCCTGCGATAGCACCGGAGCAAGTGTATCTGCCACCGCGCTTTAGACAATCTATCAGCGCGTTGAAATTTGGGCCACCAACAACATCTGCAACAACAGAAACGGTGTCTCGGTTGTTAACCTGTTGCAGTGCTCTTTTTATATTTGACGGGTTTCTTTCCAACAGAGCATCAGCGCCAAGTTCTTCGAGTTGGGCATGTTTTTGCTTTGCTGCAAGTCCAATAACAAAAGCGCCTCGACGGTTGGCAAGCTGGATTAGCGCGGAGCCAACACCCCCGGATGCACCGGTAATTAAAACAGAATCACCTCGTACTACATTGGCTCGTGCGAGCATACCTTCCGCAGTTGAATAGGAGCAGGAGAAAGTAGCGAGCTCCGCATCTGATAAACTGCTGTTGACTACACCGACGTTTCGGTAGTCGATGGTTGTGTACTCGGCGTAGCCGCCATTGCACTCGGAACCAAAATATCCGGTACCGTTTTTGTTTGACGGATCTGACCAATCGCGCAGCCAGTTATCGGTGATGACTCTTTTACCTATGAGTGACTGGTTGGAATCGTCACCAGTGGCAACCACGGTGCCACAAACATCAGCGCCTTGTATGCGCGGAAATGTTATGGGTGCGCCGCCCCAGGTGGGATCGTTCTCGTTGACGGTCTGGTAGGCATCACCGGTGGTCGCTTCACTCACTGTTTTAGAGTACCAGCCGGAGCGTGTGTTGATGTCTGTATTATTCAGACCACAGGCAGCAACTTTTATAAGTACTTCATTTTTTTTCGGTATCGGTGTTGGCCAGTCTTCATGGTAGACCAGTTGATCAAGCCCTCCGTGTCCGGTCAATACGACCGCCCTCATGGTATTCGGCACGCTCATCTGTAACCCCAGGTGAATGGATTGACTGAGCTCAGTATACCTATGGGCTCTTGTGGTGGCTTTCCTGGAGCGACAGGCGGCTTGTGAATCTGGTTCGGATACCTCTTGAATCTTCTGTTCGATACGCGAGCCGGACTCCTGATTTCCGTGCGTATTGCGGCTTCACTGTAAATTGAACTTGATTTTACATCGTGTTATTGGCGATAGTGATGTTCCAATAACTACTAGATAAGGATCTCTATGAAACTTGAATCGATGGCTTTGCATCACGGCTATTCCGCTGAGGGAACCACCAATGCCGCTGCAGTACCAATCTATCAGACCACGGCCTACACCTTTGATGATACCCAGCACGGTGCAGATCTGTTTGATTTGAAAGTTCCCGGGAATATCTACACTCGCATTATGAACCCGACAACTGATGTGCTGGAACAGCGTGTTGCTGCGATGGAGGGTGGTATTGGAGCACTTGTAGTTTCTTCAGGTATGGCAGCCATTACCTACGCCATACAGTGTATCTGCGATGTTGGATCCAATATTGTCAGTACCAGTCAACTGTATGGTGGAACGTATAATCTGTTTGCACACACTTTTCCAAAGCAGGGTATTGAAGCACGCATGGTTGCGGCAGGCGACTTTGATGCTTTTGAAAGTGCTATTGACGAAAATACTCGTGCGATATTCTGTGAATCGATAGGAAATCCTGCAGGAAATATTGTCGATATCGAACGCCTGGCAGGTATTGCAAAAGCCAATGGTGTTCCGTTGATCGTTGATAACACGGTAGCTACTCCCTATCTGTGCCGTCCAATCGAAATGGGCGCCTCTATTGTTATTCACTCGTTAACTAAATATATCTGTGGTCACGGTACTGCGATTGGTGGTGCCATTGTAGATTCCGGTACGTTTGACTGGGCCGCAAACAAACAGCGTTTCCCTATGCTGTGTGAACCGGATCCGTCATATCATGGTGTGGTATACACAGAAGCACTTGGTCCTGCTGCCTATATTGGGCGGTGCCGGGTGGTGCCATTGCGAAATACCGGTGCCGCAATATCACCACAAAACGCTTTTTTAATTTTGCAGGGACTTGAAACACTTGGTCTTCGAATGGATCGCCATTGCCAAAATGCAGAGCTTCTTGCAGATTACCTGCAAAAACATAACAAGGTTGATTGGGTTAACTACGCCACTCTGGCAGATAATTCTTACAACGCTGCGTGTAAGAAAATAACCGGCGGCAAAGCTTCGGGTATTTTGAGCTTTGGCATAAAGGGCGGCAGAGAGGGTGGTACACAGTTTATCGATGCGCTACAGATGATTTTGCGGCTGGTGAATATTGGTGATGCCAAATCGCTTGCCTGTCATCCGGCCACTACAACGCATCGTCAGTTAAATGATGAAGAACTTGCAAGTGCAGGAGTAAGTGCTGATCTGGTTCGAATATCTGTGGGGATTGAAAATATTGAAGATATTATTGCGGATGTCAGCCAGGCGCTTGATCAGGTTTCTGCATAGTGCTTTAGTGCTTATCAGTAGCACTCTCATCAGTGGGAGTGCTACTAAGGTTTTACTACACTAAAATATATCGTCAACGACCTTTTGCAGAGAGGCTACGGTGCGATCGACATTCTTCAGTTTATCGAGACCAAACAAGCCGAGTCTGAATGTTGAAAAATCTTCACCTTCGTCGCACTGCAATGGAACGCCTGCAGCGACTTGCATGCCGCGTTCGGCAAACACTTTGCCGCTTTTAATTTCTGGCGAGTCGGCGTAACAAACAACAACCCCGGGTGCTTCGAATCCATCTGCTGCAACGCTTACTAAGCCCTTCTGCTTGAGCAGGGCACGAACTTCATTGCCGAGTTGCTGCTGACTTTCTTTAGCTTTGTCCAGACCGAACTCAAAAGTCTCCTGCATAACATCGCGAAATACCCGCAGGCTTTCGGTAGGCATGGTGGCATGATAGGCGTGCGCACCGTTCTCATAAGCTTCCATAATTTGCAACCACTGCTTCAGGTTGCAGGCGAAACTATCACTTTCGGTATTGTCTATAGCATCGCGGGCGCGCTTGCTTAGCATAACCAGGCCGGCGCAGGGTGGGCCGCTCCAGCCTTTTTGCGGTGCACTAATTAATACGTCCACACCGGTTTTTTCCATATCAACCCAGATCGTGCCGGAAGCTATACAGTCCAGCACCATTAAACCGCCAACAGAATGGACCGCATCGGCTAGCTGACTAATGTAGTCATCTGGCAGGATTAGACCAGCTGAAGTTTCAACGTGCGGCGCGAATACCACATCAACCTTATTCGCTTTGATCGTTTCAACAACAGTTTCTACGTCTGCAGGTGAGAATTGTGCGTTCTGATTGCTGGTATCTCGGGTAGCTTTCAATATGGTGGTGTTTGATGGCAAACCACCGCGTTCCAGGATTTGCGACCAGCGGAAACTAAACCAGCCGTTTCGAGTTACCAGGCATTCTTTGTCTTTGGTGAACTGGCGTGCAACAGCTTCCATACCGAATGTACCGCTTCCGGGCACGATGACGGCGGAGTGTGCTTTGTATGTTTCTTTGAGCATCGAAGACAGATCGCGCATCACCGTCTGAAAGGACTGTGACATATGGTTGAGTGAACGATCTGTGTAGACAACCGAATATTCAAGCAGACCTTCGGGGTCTACATTGTCCAGCAGGGCAGGCATTTAAAACTCCACAATTAACTAAGGTATATTAGTGATTGTACCTGAGTGGAGACGGGCGGTAGCCGGTTTTCGTCGACGATTTCAGACGATGATACAGTCGTGTGTGATGTGGCCGGGGGATAAGAGAATTGTCAGTTTGAAAGACCGGTACCTAACGGTACCGGCAGATTCAATGATATTAGTATTGGAGCTTACTGCATTACCACCAGAGCTCGGTTTTCGGGTAGAACTGTGACCAGGCAAACCAGAAGGCCTGGTGACTGCCGAGGTCATTGCCTTCTGTATCAACAGCTTTGATACCACCGCTATCAAGCAACAGCTCGACGCCCAGGTGAGCTATTTTCTCTCCTTTGTTCAGTGCCAGAAACGCCTTGCTTCTCTGGAACGCAATCGGGACGCCGGCGTTATTTATAACTCCGACAATGTCTTCCTGAACGGCCAGTCGCGGGTCAACATCGCCGACTGGAAAGATCGGGCCATTGGCATCGCGGTTATTGCGAAAGTCAAAGTCACGTCCGAGCGCCAGCTCTTCTTTGAGAACTGTAGTTTCCGGATGTTGCTTTTTCCAGGTGCCCCAGTCTGTGGTTACGACACTTGCCTGTTTCAGTTTTATGCCCTTTTCAGCGAGCGGCCCGGTGACTGCGTTGCCGCGAAATGTATCGAATACCGAATAGGTGTTCAGGTCATACATCACTTTGTTAGACCGAATAAGTAAGCCTGATGTGCGCAATACCGGGCGCTCGACGCCCTCTGGAACTTCATCAGTGAAATAAGCCTGAGCTGCGCCGCAGAGTGTGCAGTAGGGAATGCCGAGATCGCGACCGCCTAAGGTGTCGTTAACCATTTCGCGGACTTCCATGATTTGCCGTGGGTAGGCCCGATACTCACCATTGACTTCAACACCAAAAACAATGTCTGTATCACGGAGCCAGTCACCACCGGCAACGTCGGTTGTTTCCGGGTTGTCTGCCGCAGGAATGCAGTTGCATTGTTCGTCGGTTGTATCGTATGCCCGGTTATCAATTAATACTCCGCCCCAGGAGACGTGGCGCCAGTCGATATCGCCTTCTCTGAAAATTTGATCCCAGCCTGGCACCAGAGCTGTGAAGATGCCGCGTTTTAGTTCCAGATAATTCGGTGGTTCAGGGATGTCCCATGCCATCAGGTGGTTGGTGACTTCCATCCAGTGACGAGGAGTTTTGTATTCAATGTCGAGCAGTTGTCGCGCGGATACGGCCAGCAATTCTGCCAGTGAGTCCTGCCCGGTAAATCGCATTAAATCGCTGATAAGCCAGCCCAGACGTGGGTCACCGGATTCTGCAACTTCTACCAATGCATCATTTTGATCCCGACCCCATCCTGAATCATTCAGGCTGTCGCTGAAAACCGACTTGGCAGCTGTTTCCAGTTCTTTGCTTAGAGGTCCTTCCGGTATGGCTGGAGGGTAGCCGAATTCTTCAACAACATGCTTTGGATACTCGGGCTTTGCGGTCTCTGCCTGCGCCGGATTGAACTGGCCGGCAAGAATGAACGATACCGCACTGAGCAGCACGGCAAATGTTGAAGCTGCTTTAAAAGATCGCCGCCCATTGATTTTATGGCTGGCGTAGAATGATTGAGTCATAAGTGTATTCCCTGGATCGTGGTTATCTGACCGGATGGTTCTAAAAGAGTTCTTATCCGTCCCCTGGTTGGTGGAAAACAAAATGGCTGAATTGTGATGCCTGCGCGTGATTATGTCGTTTTGGTGGCCGCTACGGTAATGCGCATCTTAATTGTTTGGCAACACGCGAGTATCACAGTATTTATTGTACGGCGAAGTAATCTTAGCAATTGAATATCTCACAAATTTATAAAAAAAGTGTGGACAATACGCCACCGCACTTAATGATCCTGCTTGCGATTGTAACTATTCAGCTCGGTGCTGCGGTATCCATACACTTGTTTCCGGTCATTGGCGCCGAGGGTGCGGTGGCCATCAGGGTGATTTTTTCAGCAATCATATTGAGCTTGTTTATTCGTCGTGGCCCGAAGGTATTAATTAAAGCCTTTATTAGCCATTGGCAGTTATTGCTGCTTTTCGGTCTGTGTCTGGCGATGATGAATTTCTTTTTCTACAAGGCAATAGAACGTATTCCACTGGGAGTGGCGGTTGCTATTGAGTTTGCCGGTCCGCTGAGTGTCTCGGCTTTTACATCGCAAAAGCGCAGCCATCTTGCCTGGGTTGCACTTGCTGCAATGGGTATCTTATTGCTAACGCCATTGGCTGGCGCAAACCTTGACTGGCTCGGTGTGTTGTTTGCTGTATTCAGTGGCGTGGGCTGGGGTATGTTCGCAATATTGTCGCGCCGGGTGTCTGCACAGTTGAACGATAACGACGGGCTTGTGATCGGTATGTGTTTGGCTGCAGTTGTGATGATACCGTTTGTTATTCCTGTAGTGCCTGTGCTGATAACGCAGCCAGAGGTTTTGCTTATTGGAATCGCAGTGGCATTGTTGTCAACAGCAATACCATTCTTACTCGAGTTTAAGGCGCTAAAAAAATTATCTGCGACAACCTACGGTGTACTGGTGAGTATGGAACCAGCTGTAGCGGCATTGGTGGGGGCTGTTTTGCTGAGTGAACGAATTGGTATTCGAGGTCTGGCTGCTGTAGTTTGCGTGGTGGTTGCAGCGATTGGAGTTACCGCTTCTGATATGCGTGACGGTAAAGACGCCTTAGTGAAAGATTCGGGTTAAAGACCCGGGTTAAAAAATACGAGTTAAAGCCACTAACTAAAGCCTGAATCCCCAATTTCGGGATCAACGTAGTGAACAACACCCGGATAGCAGAGTAAATTTTGGTTTAACTACAATATCTGCCGCCCATTCGTATCGAAGGCCACCCATTCCGTCTGAGCATTGAGCTCGTCGGAGGGTTGTGGTTGCGGAGTTGTTATTTGATTGTAGTTCAACTGCAATGGGGAATTGGCTACCGTTTCTGGATGTGGCGGTATTTGCAATGTTCATTGCTTTTATTTCTTCCTGTGTGCTTATAACGCCCACTTTTTGTGATTTAATTTCCAGGGTCCAGAATGGTTTTGCGCCAACGCAGGTAAGGCCGACAGGCACTTGTGTATTGGCCAGTTTTTCTACTTCTATTGCTTGCATAAAACGAAGCGCGACCCAGCCGTCACCCTCGAGCCAAATAATCCTTCCCCAATCTCCGGTGGAATCAATCTCCAGTACTTCGTAGGGTCTGGAGCCCGATGCAAGATCTCCCAGATCTTCTGATGTCGATGTGGGTTCCGCACGAACATTTAAATGATCATCGCCCTCAAGCTCGATTACCTGGTAGTACGCAGACTGTTGTTGTGCTTGTGTCGTATTAACAGTGAGTAATGCTGTGAATGTAATTATGTTTAGCTTGTTCAAGTATCACGTCTCTTTGACCCTAACCGTAACAATACCTGTTTGCATAATCAAAAATTCACTGATTGCGTCCTGCAGTACAATTGTTAACGGAATGTGTTGAATAGTCTTATTTCTTCATCTGTGAGTGTTGTTGCACGCGGATATTTTGGGTCAGCGCGGTCTTCAAGAATGTCCAAATCAAAATTCAAAGTGGTCGCAAAAAATCTTTCAATTCCGTCAACTCCGAAGTGCGATTGGTAACCCTGCATCACAACGTCAAGGTACGATCGCAGAATTTTTGCCTCTTTGTGTGCCGGGTGCTCATCTGCCACGTAGAGAAACTGGTCATTTGTTTCTATTTTTTTGTCGTGATGGCGCAAGTCTTCCGGTTGCAGGCTAACACGAGAATACAGCGCCTCGCGTTCATCAAGAGAACTAAGGCTGCTTGCATGATCTGTTATTAGCATGCCGTCAATTTCTGCCTCAGGATCTGGCACAACGGAAAGAAAGGCAAGCCCATCGATTGATGCAAAGCTGTCTGGTTCTTTGGGGCGCGAGAGCCAGATTCTTTTCCAGCCCTTGAGAGTTACTCTGTGTGCACTGATGTACGGCGTTCTCAATGAACCCAGGTTAACCAGCGAGCCGTAGCCGAAGTAGGCAATTCTATCTTTCATGATTTGAGTGATGTCTGATCATTGCCTGATTTTTTCCTGCCTGCATTTGTTTCTATGACAGTTGGTAAAACTCACTGCCTGAGAAATTCGCCGTGGAGTTCTATTTCTATCTCGTTGCCTGCGAATGCGGTAAAGGTGTCCATGCCAAACTCTGATCTCAGTATGTTTGCGTTGGCCTGGAAGCCTATTGTGTATTTACGAGTAATAATATTGTCTGCACCGCCATTAAACCGGGCTTCAAGGGTTACAGGTCTGGATACGCCACGCATCGATAAAGTACCGTTGACTGCGAACTGGTTGCCTCCAGTCTCCTCGACGGACTCGCTGGTGAATACTATTTGTGGATAACGCTCGCTATCAAGCCAGTCAGATTCCTGTAATGTGCTCTCAAGATCTGTGTTGTTTATATCGATGCTGTTTGCAGCTAACACACCGGTTAGTTTCATCGCAGTCGGGTTTTCAGGATCGAAGTCCAGAGCTGCCTCGAAATCATTAAAGCGGCCGATAATTTTTGACAGTCCCAGATGATCGATGCGGAAGTTCAAATAACTATGCATTTTATCGAGCTGATATTGCCCTGATCTCAGCTCTACCAGCTCTTGCGTGAAGTTTGGTCTTACCAGAGATGTGCAGCTACCCAGCAAACCGAATGATATAAGTAGCAGGCGAAGGTATATGTGCATGGTTAACCAGGGAATGTAATTAGATGACTATCTATAGTGCTTTTGGTCACGCGCCGATAAGTAATCGCAGCGATGCGCTGGCGATGGTGCCCAGTGTGAGAATCATGCCGCCGGTTCGAAATATCAGTGGCCTGACCAGACCGGTTAGCTGAATGTAGTGACTGATGCGGCCGATCACCAATGCTGCTCCAAGCGCGTGCAGCATAATGTGCGAGCTGCCTTGAAGTTCGAGTAGTAGTATCAGGATTAGTGCAATCGGAACGGTTTCTGCAAAATTTCCATGACCGCGAATGAGCTTTGCAAATTGCTCATCACCGCCATCCCCGAGAGACTGTTTTTTTGACATTCTAAGCAGTGCGATCCGCAGTGTGATGGCTATGAACATTAAGCCTAGTACTGCGGCATATATTGAAGTAACTTCTATTGATTGCATCGTCAGTTTTTAATCTTCTGTATTAGTTTAAGTTTTTATCACAAAATCGAAGGTGGCGGCGAATGCAGCGTCGGCACTTTCTTCAAGATCAATTTTAAGTTGTTTGTGACCACCGCTTTCGCGCAGATAAATTTGACTGGTTAACTTTTCGCTTCCGTCAACAAATACTTTGGCGTGAATATGCGGAGGACGACCGGTATAGGGTACAGGTACTATCGTTACAAACTCGTAGCGGCCTTCTGCAGTTGTGACGGTCGCACCTGCACCTCTGAACTCGGGATCAAATGTTGTATTAGAAGGTGCTCTGGGATGCTGGTATATACCGCGGCCATCGCACTGCCATATTTCAACTCTGGCTGAGGCTAGTG
>CAZYRP010000117.1:0-16169 GCA_964649465.1 uncultured Granulosicoccaceae bacterium
GGCTGCCTGAGGGTGTACGGATTCTATTTCTCGTCTGCCGCGCAGACTCCTAGTTGATACTAAAATCAGGCATTGCCAGCATCACATCGAACATAGACATTATACCAAGTGTGCTGTGATGGAAAATGTTGCATTGTGTTTTCAGAGTTCAAATGTTGCATCTGATAAAAGCTTTTTAAATCTAACGATTTTTACCCGGCTTTTGTGACTTAATTTCGTAGCGTAGTGATAAACTTGCTATGTATAAAATCAAGGGTGTGAGTTAGTTGGAACTGGAAAGATGAGTAAGTCGGATACTGGTGAGAGCGTCACGTATGAAAACCAGAATACAAAGACCAGCGGAGCACTTTCGGACGTCCCGTCAGCACAACGGGCAAAAGCACTGCGTGGGGCACAGATTCTCGCAAAATCTCTGAAAGCCGAAGGAGTGGATGTGCTCTTTGGTTATCCGGGCGGAGCTAATCTCGAAATCTTTGATGTGCTGTCACAGTATGGTATTCAGTGTATTCGAACTGAACACGAGCAGGGAGCTGTGCATGCGGCGCAGGGCTTTGCGCGTGCAACGTCCCGTCCCGGTGTTTGTCTGGCGACTTCAGGTCCGGGGGCTACCAACCTCGTAACCGGTATTGCAGACGCCAATAGTGACTCTACTCCGATTGTTGCGATCACCGGCAACGTGCCTACCCACCTGCTGGGTCGCAATGCATTCCAGGAAGTCGACATTGTCAGTATCACTAAACCCATAACGAAAAAAAACTATCTGGTAAAGCATGTCAGGCAGATACCAGGTGTTGTGAGAGAGGCATTTGAACTGGCCCGAGGCCGCAGGCCGGGTCCTGTTCTAATTGATATACCCAAAGATATTCAACAACACTATCCGCTTAAACCGAACGGTGACTACGCAGAACCGATTATTCCCGCCGAGATAGATGCACCGGAACCGGATATCGAAAGCCTTAGTGACAATCAACTGGAAATAATATGCAGCATGCTGGAGGATTCGTCGCGCCCCATAATCTACGCGGGTGGAGGGATTATTTCGGCAGATTGCAGCAACGAGTTGGTGAGGGTGGCGGAGTTGCTGCAAATTCCGGTGACCAACACAATCATGGCACACGGTGCTTTTCCACCTAAACATCCTTTGGCGCTGCACGTGCTGGGTATGCACGGAAGCAAATATGCAAACGCGGCAATCAACGAAGCTGACCTTGTACTCGCGCTTGGTGTGCGATTCGACGATCGCGTAACCGGAAACGTTGATAAATTCATTGCCAATGGAAAAATTATTCACATTGACCTGGACCCGCAGGAGCTAAATAAAAACAAGACGGTTACTTTGCCAATATGTGCTGACGTTAAAATTTCTTTGCAACAGATCGAAGCGGCAGCTAAAAAAAATACATCTACAAAGTGGGTTGAATATGTTGCGGCACTCAGGCAAACCCACCCGTTTAAAGTTCCTGACAATCCATCTACCACCGCTCAATATGCTATCGATTTACTCAGCGAGAAAACAAATGGTGAAGCGATAGTAAGTCTTGGTGTCGGACAGCATCAAATGTGGGCTATGCAGTTTTACCAATCCACATCGCCGCATAGTTTTTTCAGCAGTTCGGGGTTTGGCACAATGGGCTATGGTCTACCGGCAGCGATAGGTGCAAAAACCGGTCAACCGGATAAACTGGTTATAGATATTGATGGAGATGGCTCACTGAACATGACCATCCACGAGTTGGCTACCTGTTACCGCTTCGGCATAGGTGTGAAAGTAGTGGTTATCAATAATCAGTGGCTGGGTATGGTGCGCCAGTGGCAGGATATGATTTACGACAAGAACAGATCAAGCACTGATCTTTCGGATCCGCATCTGGATGCACCTTTGCCAGATAGCGAACGCGATATTTATCCTGACTTTGTAAAAATTGCCAATGGCTATGGTGTGGCTGCCGAGCGCAATGTTGATAAAGAAGATCTTGCCAATGCCTTTGACAGAATGCTTGCAGACCCGAATCAGCCCTATCTATTGGATATCATTGTTGAACGTGAAGATAATGTTTATCCAATGATTCCTGCAGGGGCAAGCTATCAGGACATCATTATGTGTGAAGAAGACTTAAAAAAGGGGGAGACGATTTGCAAGGTTCCGGCATTTAACTACGCAGCGCAAACAAATCGGGCTATGTGTAAGACCTATATTAAGGTTAATTCACCTGGTCAGGCCGGTACCTGATGCTTCGTATTCCCGAAGCAGATTGTCATCTGTTGGGAATACGAAGCAAGGTTTGATTGAACTTACTTCTTAGCCGGGCGGGGGAGATAAATGTTGCTCGACCATACTGCGTATCCTGCGCGATATTCCTGCAGATCTTCCCAGACTTCCTTAAAAAAAGCATCTTCTTCAGACATTTCCGCTGCTACTTCATTCCAGGCGCTTTCGAAAGCTTCGAGGAATTCCGGTGCCCAGTACTCATTACTCACACCGTGCTTGTCGGCGTTTTCTACCATCGCAGCATAGTTCGTTGCTTCGCCCTCAGCCAGGCTTTTTGTAATATTGCCAGCGCAGGCAATGTCGATCAGCGCTTTGGATGGGTCTGAGAGTTCTTCGTACACTTCTTTGTTGATAAGAAGTTCAAGTATTGATGCAGGTTGGTGCCAACCGGGGAAGTAGTTAAATTTTGCTATCTTGTGAAAACCCAGTTTCGCATCGAGTTTAGGAAACGAAAATTCAGTCGCATCCAGTGCACCGCGCTCCATAGCGGGAAGGATATCGCCACCTGCCATAAGTGCCGTGGATACGCCCAGCTTCTGCATTACTTCTGCGCCAAGGCCAAAGAAGCGCATATTCAGGCCCTTCAAATCTTCCAGTGAACTGATCTCTTCACGGAACCAGCCCGAAGTTTCCGGTGCGATCATTCCGCAGGGTTTGGTTACGACGTCATAGCCGTTTTCGTCATACATTCTCTGCCACAACGCTGCTCCGTCATCGTTGTAAATCCAGCCCAGAAATTCAGATGCTTCGGGACCAAATGGTATTGCAGTAAAAAATGATGCGGCAGGAAGCTTGCCCTGCGCGAATCCTGAAACGGTATAGGCAGCATCAACAGAGCCGGCCGAAACTGCATCCAGTACTTCCAGTGCCGGCACCAGCTTTCCGGGTTCGAAAACCTTTATCGAGATGTCACTTGAGATACTGTTGACGGTATCGGCGAAATCGACGAGAGAGGTGCCCAAAATCGGCAGGTTGGTGCCGAATGAAGAGGCAACCTGCAACTCAGTCTCTGTATGTCCGGTTTGGCTGGCTAACAGCGTTAGGCCGCTGATCGCAACGCACAATTTTCTATTCACGTATTTCTCCCCCTAAGGCATTGATATTGAGATGGTTTTCTGGCGAGGATTTCAAGCTGTCCGACATACCGCCATGGGATACAAATACTACTGTGTAATTCATGCGTTAAATTGCCGATTTCGGCAGGCTGCCAACCGATTTACGCAACGCTATCCCGCAGCGATTAATTTAGTATGTCAGACCGAGCCGGTGAAATTCGAACGGCACTTCCGGTAATACCGATCAAATATGACTTGCCCGCCGATCGTCCGAATCAAAACTACTTTTGTATCCGGTTTTTTTGCTGACTAACGTCAGAAATACAATAGCGCTACCTGAGGAGGCTCACCGATCGTATGAGTGTTTCACCGTTGTCAGATTCACCGTTGTCAGATTCGGAGATAAGATCATTTGAGTTGGTCGGCCATGATTTACAGCGTCCTGAGTGCGTTTTATGTAAGCGTGATGGCACGGTGTTTTGCAGCGATGAAAGAGGTGGCATTACCCGCATTGCATCCAATGGGGATCAAACTTATCTGGGTTCAACAGATGCCGAGAGATTCCGGCCAAACGGCATTGCGTTGTTGGAAGATGGCACATTGATATACGCAAACCTTGGTAGTGAGCGTGGAATCTGGTGCATCGCTCCTGATGAGACGCACTATCCATTGTTACCGGACCATGATCTGGGACACACCAATTTCGTCATGGTGGCGGCTGACCGGTCGATCTGGTTCAGCGTTATGACAACAGCACCGGACGGTGCGCCACTCAGTGAAACGCGGGCCGACGGTTATATCGGCCGAATATCAACGTCGCTGGATCACTTTGAAGTAATGGCAGACAAATTGAACTGGGCGAATGAGTTCAAAATAGATACCAGTCGATCGGTTCTGTATGTAAACGAAACGTTTGTAGGACACACTACAAAGTTCGACATCAATACTGATGGAAGCCTTTGCAACAGAGAAATCCTGGCTTCCTATGAGCCTGGTACTTACCCGGATGGTCTGGCACTCGATAGTGAGGGCGGCTTATGGATTACCAGCGTGGTGTCCAATCGCATTCTACACGTTACACCGGAAGGCAAAGTGTCAACACTGCTCGACAGCAGCAATGCGGAACGTGTGGCAGAAGTTCGAGCAGCGCTAAAAAATGAAACTCTGTCGCGTGAACTGGTTTATCGGGAATCTGATGCGCTCATTCAAAACCCGACGAGCATTGCTTTCGGCGGTGATGATCTGTGTACCGCCTATGTCGGGTCACTTAATCATTCTGAACTTCGCACTTTTAGAACAAAGATCGCCGGGCGTCCACCGGTGCACTGGCAGTGGTAGTTACGTTTGCCAGAAATGTTATTAGCTAATCAGTTATGCTAAATATCAGTAACTATCCTACTCATAAATTTTGCCGGAGCCAGCCGCTGTGAGCGTTCATTCGAAAAATATAAAACTGACTGTCAATGACATCCGTGCCATGAAAGGCGTGACACCTATTGTGTCGCTGACTGCCAATACCGCGCCGATTGCTAAAGCGATTGACCCAATGGTGGACTTCATCCTTGTTGGCGACAGTCTCGCGATGACTGTTTATGGTGATCAAAGCACCGTAGGAATAGACCTTGACACCATGATCAGGCATGGCCGGGCGGTGGCGCGAGCTTGTGAGCACGCCTGTGTGGTTGTTGATATGCCTTTTGGG
Source organism: uncultured Granulosicoccaceae bacterium (assembly GCA_964649465.1). Lineage (GTDB taxonomy): Bacteria > Pseudomonadota > Gammaproteobacteria > Granulosicoccales > Granulosicoccaceae. Next base: position 5,027 of record CAZYRP010000117.1, read on the forward strand.
TTTTACCAGAAATCTCCGCAACAGGCTTTTGAAAGTGCATCAAGAATACTTAGAGAGACCGGTTGTGATGCAGTAAAAATGGAAGGCGGGCTCGAGATGGCAGACAGCGTTAAGTTTTTAACCGAGCGCGGTGTGCCGGTGATGGGGCATATAGGTTTAACGCCGCAGGCTATAAATACCCTGGGAGGTTTCAAGGTTCAGGGCAAGCAAGAGGGAGCACTCGACAGACTACTTCAGGATGCAAAAGCGATTGATCAGGCAGGTTGCTTTGCGATAGTGGTTGAAGGTGTGCTTGAGAACGTTGCAGATGAAATTCAGGAAATACTCACAGTGCCAAGTATTGGCATAGGCGCGTCAGTTAACTGTGACGGACAAATTCTAGTAACAGAAGATGTCATTGGGTTGTTCGAAGACTTTAAACCAAAGTTTGTTAAGCGCTACGCCAAAGTAATGCCGGTTATTCGCGAGGCTGTCGAAGAATATGTCGGAGAGGTTCGCAATCGAAGTTTCCCATCGGCTGAATACGTTTTTGGCAGTAAAGAAAAAGCCGTAAAGAAATAGAATTGTGCACATCACTGTTACAGAAGTAGGATTGCGCGATGGGCTTCAGAACGAAGCAGAGTTCTTTCCTACCGATAAAAAAATTACCCTTGCTAATCGTTTGATTAACGCTGGTGTACGCAGCCTTGAGGCGACTTCTTTTGTATCACCGAAGGCGGTACCACAACTCGCCGATGCAGAAGATCTTATCAATGGTCTGGATAGAACAGAAGGCTTGGTCGTTGAAGCATTAGCACCCAACGAGCGTGGTGGAAGCCGTGCTGCCAGTGTTGGTGTCGATGTCTGGGTGGCCTTCATGTCGGTCAGTGAGAAGCACTCACTGGCCAATTCCAATTCATCAGTCGATCAGGCGTTTGACCGAATCAAGCCGCTTCCCGCATTGGCTGCCAGGTCAGGTGCTGTGGTCAGCGGTGCACTGGCGGTTGCATTTGATTGTCCGTTTGAAGGAGCAACACCAATAAGGCGCGTAGTAGACATCGCCACGCAATTTCAGGAGATTGGCGTATCCACCCTGAAGCTTGGTGACACCATAGGAACAGCCTCACCAACACGCGTAAAGCAGCTGGTCTCTGCGTTGACTGCTGAACTACCGGATCTCGAGCTGGGTTTGCACTTTCACAACACCCGCGGACTGGGTCTTGCGAATGTGCTTGCGGGTATTGAATCCGGTGTATCGAGGTTTGAATCTTCACTTGGTGGTATTGGTGGTTGTCCTTTTGCACCGGGTGCATCAGGCAACATCGCAACAGAAGATCTGGTTCACCTGCTCGAACTTGAAGGTATGCAAACCGGCATTGACCTCAACGCCATAATAGCGGCAGGACAGGAGCTTGCTGACGTGTTGCAGCGCAAACTCCCGGCTCATCTGCAAAATGCGAAACCTGCGGGTACATTGTACCGTCTTGAAGATACCGTGCGGGCCACAGGCTAGCTTTCGTTGGAAACTATAGTATGAGCTTACAAGGCATTCGAGTAATAGACCTGACAAGAATTATATCTGGTCCTTTTTGCACGCAGTTACTCGCTGATCTTGGTGCAGACGTGATTAAAATCGAGACATTGTCCGGTGATCCGTTACGTGCTCAGGGTGAAATGGTTAATGACTTCAGCTGGTACTTTGCGGGCTACAATCGCAATAAGCGATCAATAGCAATCGATCTTTATAGTGATAAAGGTAAAGAAATTCTCCTCAGATTATTGAACGACGCCGATGTACTGGTTGAAAACTTCCGTCCGGGAGTGCTTGATAAAATGGGACTCACTAAAGAAGTTCTCGGTGAGCGTAGTCCTGATTTAATTGTTTGCCATATCAGTGGTTTCGGCGCAGACGGACCTTATGCACAGAGACCCGCATTTGACTTTATTGCGCAGGCGTTAAGCGGATTTATGAGTGTTAACGGATCAGAGGATGACCCGCCGTTGCGTTCTGGTTTGCCTGTGAGCGATCTGGTCGTTGGGTTATTCGGTGCATTGGGCGTTGTATCCAGAATTGTGGGCTTACTTAATAAAAACGAAACAGTTAAAAAGGTTGCAGACCAGAAATTAGACGAAGATAAAAGCACCGGCGTCCAGTCTGTTGATGTGAGCCTGACGGACAGTATGGTCAGTCTGTTGAGCTTCATGGCTGCTGACTATCTTGCTGCAGGGAAAATTCCCACCAAAAACGGCAATGACCATCCGTTGGTTGCGCCGTACGGATTGTTCAATACCAAAGATAGTAGTATCGCCATTGCACCCAGCAACGACGGGGTGTACGTAAAGTTACTTTCGGCGCTTGGAATGGAAGAACTTTTAGAAGACGAGCGCATAAATACCAACGCAAAACGCATGGCCAACCGACCGTTGTTGCGTTCTCTATTCAATCCTGTTTTTGAAGCGCAAACTAGTGAATACTGGATAAAACATCTCAATGATGCAGGTGTGCCGGCAGGCTCAGTGCTGACGGTGCCGGAAGTCTTGAATCATGAGCAGATCAAACACCGTGAAATGGTGATGGAGGTCGATCACGGTGAGCGTGGTGTGGTATCAATGCTTGGTTTTCCAATGAAATTCGATCACGAACCCTGCACCATCAATCAGCCTGCTCCAAAGCTGGGTGAGCACAGTGCTGAACTTTTAACGGAATCTGGCTACTCGATGGCCGACATAGAAAAATTTCAGGATGCGAAAATAATAGGTAGCCATTCCTGACCGGGTGAAAGTTACCGGATGATTTGTGGCTATAAGCCGAATTCGGGTACATGAGTTATATTAGTTTGTGTGTTATACCGCTGGTGCCTGCTGGTGAGTCGCAGACAGGTTTGCATCACAAACACTCTATAAAGAAGATTGCAAATTGAACACCGACGCAACAACATCACAAACAGAGGGCCCGGACCACGCTCAAGCGAATGGTGCTGATGGGCAACATCACAGCAAAATAGATAGATTGGTCATCGGTATATGCAACGTAATTGCCTGGTCTTTTCCGGTATTGCTGGTCGCTATTGTTGTGCAGATTTTTCTGCGGGCTTCGAATGCCAATCAAGCCTGGCTTGATGATCTTCAGTGGTGGATTTATGGCATTTTAATGGTGGCGGGAATGGCGTATGCAATTACTACCAACAGCCACGTGCGCGTCGATGTTTTTCACCAATACTATAGCCAGAAGAAAAAAGCGCGGCTTGAGGCAATTGCTTTAGGCTGGATGCTAATGCCGTATTTCCTTTTTATGGCAGATTTACTTTTTCACTATGCATGGGCGTCTGTTCTCGCCAAAGAAGGGTCTGACAGTCCTAACGGTTTGCACGGCCTCTACTACCTCAAATCTGCACTGCCGGTATTATTCATTTTCGCTGCCCTGGCAGCATGGCCTGTTTATTTGCGTAGTGTCAGGAGTTTTACGTCAGGCAGATTTTACTCGATATTAATATTTGCCTTCCCCTGCTACGTTTTTCTGCTTTGGCGTTTTATGTACTATATCGGTTATTGGTTTTTTCGCGTAGCCAAACCCGATGTACATCCCAAACGCATCGGTAAAGAGCCGGTGTTTGAGTACCTTCCAGCTGTGGCGTTTATCGGTGTGCTGGCTTTGGTAATTATCTCTGTTGTGATTTCATTTCGGCCACGCAGAGCGGTGGTGCAGTGATGGATATATTTCTGGCGTTAACTCTAAATGAGTGGCTGGTTGTACTGATATTCCTGAGCTTTATTTATCTGCTGTTCCGTGGCTATCCTGTTGCGTATGCACTGGTTGGAATATCTCTGATATTCGCGGTTTTGGGCGCACTTGTTCTGGATCCGCTCGCCGACTTCATCAACAATTTTATTCCATACTCTGAAACCCGATTGAGTTACAAGCGAATGTCTGCCAATGCCGGACGTTTCTTTGGGGGCTTAATTAAAAATCCGGTTCTTGTAGCGCTGCCAATGTTTATCTATATGGGCTTTATGTTAGATGAGTCCGGCGTTGCGCAGCGCATGATGAAGTCAATGCAAACTCTGTTCGGAGCGCTTCGTGGTGGTCTGGCTTTATCGGTTCTAATTATTGGAATAATACTCGCGGCATCGACCGGCGTTATCGGAGCATCAGTTGTGCTGCTTGGTGTCATGGGAATGCCCGCAATGATGCAGCAGGGGTACTCCAAGCCCATTGCAGCGGGCACGGTAGCGGCTTCCGGAACACTCGGGATTTTGATACCGCCTTCGATCATGCTGGTCATTATGTCTGATCAATTAGCGATTTCACTGGGTGATCTTTTTATGGGGGCGTTGTTTCCGGGCTTACTACTCGGCAGTCTCTATATTGGCTTCATCATTTTGTATGGACTTATCCGTCCGTCTGCAATGCCATTACAGGAAAACCGTCAAAAAGTAACGTCTAAAGAAATACTCGATGTTGTAACGTCTGTACTGCCACCATTCGGGTTAATCATTTGTGTCCTCGGGTCTATATTTTTTGGTTTCGCCACACCCACGGAGGCTTCAGGGATCGGCGCGCTGGGGGCAATACTTCTGGCGTTGTTTAACAGAAAGCTTAATTTAAAAGTATTTCAGGACGTCATGCGTCGTTCACTAAAGACCTCCGGGTTTATCTTTGCGATTTTCGCAGGTGCTAATCTTTTCGCCTACGTTTTACGGCTTTATGGAGGTGATGAAACCATACAGAACCTAATTGAAGGAAGTTTTGATAATCCCTATCACATTATCCTTTTTATCCTGTTCGTTATTTTTCTGCTCGGCTTCCTGCTGGACTGGATTGAAATAACACTGGTTATCATGCCGCTGATACTACCGATCATTCAGGGCCTGAGCATTGCTGTTGAAGGCTATGGAGTGGTTAGTGAGCCGACAATCGTCTGGTTTGCCATTCTGGTAGCAGTGACTCTCCAGACCAGCTTCTTAACTCCACCTGTCGGGTTTGCGTTATTTTATCTCAGAGGAGTATCGCCCCCCGGTGTTACTATTGGTCATATTTATCGCGGTATAATACCGTTCGTTGTATTGCAACTCATAGGTCTCATCATTTTGTTCACAAACCCGAAAATTGTTACCTGGTTGCCAGCTATTGCCTATAGAAATTAAGGGCCTATAGAAATCAGGGGCCTGTAGAAATGAAGGGCCTGTAGAAATGAAGAGCCTATAGAAAAACAAGAGTAGACAGCATGATAGAAGCACCACTGGGAATCGACACCAAATGCTGCCTGATAGGTGGGCAATGGGTTGCTCCGAACTCTACCGACCACATTACACTGACAAACCCCTCTGATGGATCTGCAATTGGTGAGATTGCCAGAGGTGGCGAGGATGATATCGATCATGCTGTGCAATCAGCAAGACGCGCCGCTGACGGGGAGTGGGGCAGGGCCACCGCCGCTGAGCGTGGTCGCGTGCTGGCAAAACTGGGTCACCTGGTTCTTGAAAATACCGATGAATTGGCAAAGCTCGAAGCGACGGATGTGGGCAAGCCGTTAAAGCAGGCACACGCTGACGTTTTGGCACTGGCACGTTACCTGGAGTTTTATGCCGGTGCATCTGACAAACTGCATGGTCAGACAATTCCTTATCTTGATGGTTATACCGTCTATACGCTGCGAGAACCGCACGGTGTTACCGGACACATAATTCCGTGGAATTACCCGATGCAGATCATTGGCCGCTCTGTTGGGGCTGCACTCGCTACGGGAAATGTCTGCGTATTAAAACCTGCAGAGGAGGCCTGTTTAACGGCACTTGCGTTTGCTGAACTGGCAACCAGAGCCGGTCTGCCAGCTGGTGCATTGAATGTTGTTCCGGGGCTTGGCGCTGAGGCAGGTGCGGCACTCACAAAGCACAAAGACATTAACCATATTTCTTTTACCGGATCAGTCGGTGTTGGAAAACTGATTCAGAGAACTGCGGCAGACAGCATTATACCGGTAACGCTTGAATTGGGTGGCAAGTCGCCTCAGGTGGTGTTTGAAGATGCGGATCTGCTTGCCGCACTGCCGTTTCTGGTAAATGCAGGTATTCAAAATGCCGGACAAACGTGCTCTGCATCGTCACGGATACTGGTGCAGGAAAGTCGCTATCAGGAAGTTGTTGAAGCGATGGCTGAACGTTATTCCTCTCTGTACGCAGGCCCGGCAATTGCCGACCTTGATGTTGGGCCGCTTGTATCAAACCGTCAAAAGGACATTGTTGATGGCTATATAGAGCGAGGCAATGATTTGGAAATTCTGGCGCAGGGGAATGTGGTTGACGACGCGCCGCGGAACGGTGCTTATGTCGCACCAACACTCTTTGCCTCTGAATCACCTGATCATTGTCTGGCACAGGAAGAGATTTTCGGCCCTGTACAAGTGGTTATTCCTTTTAAAGATGAAGACGAAGCTGTTGCCATTGCTAATGGAACAGGTTTTGGTTTAGTCGCGAGTTGCTGGACAAAAGACGGTGCGCGCCAAATGCGTATGGCTAAAAGACTAAAAGCAGGTCAGATATTTTTGAATAACTACGGCGCCGGTGGCGGAGTTGAATTGCCTTTTGGCGGCACAGGCTTATCGGGTCACGGACGCGAAAAAGGCTTTGAAGCACTGTACGGATTTACTGTTCTTAAAACTGTCGCTGCATTGCACGGGTAGGAAAAATCATGAGACTAAAAGGAAAGCGCGCAATTGTCACTGGCGGGGCATCCGGCTTTGGCGAGGGTATTGTAAGAAAGTTTGCCGAGGAAGGGGCCAGTGTATTGATTGCTGATCTCAACATTGATGCTGGACAAAAACTTGCAGAACAATTAAGTGATGCGCTGAAAGGTACAGTGAAAGCCGTAACAACCAATGTTGCTGATGATCAAAGCGTGCAACAGATGAAGGAAGCCGCAATTGATCAGCTGGGTGGGATTGATATTCTGGTTAACAACGCGGGAACAACACACCTGCCGGCACCGATGGAAGAGGTGACAGATGCAGACTTCGATAAAGTCTTTATGGTTAACTGTAAATCGGTTTATCTTGCGGCAAAGCATATTGTGCCGGTGTTCAAAAGCCAGGGAAGCGGTATTATTCTCAATATCGCATCGACTGCGGCTGTAAGTCCCCGCCCAAGGCTCAGTTGGTATAACGCATCAAAAGGCTGGATGAATACAGCGACACAGGGTATGGCTATTGAGCTTGCGCCAGAGCGTATCCGGGTAAATGCAATTAACCCGGTCGCAGGTGATACGCCGCTACTGAAAATGTTTATGGGTGAAGACACACCTGAAGTTCGAGCAAAGTTTTTGTCGACTATTCCATTGGGGCGATTCTCCACACCGTCAGACATGGGGAATGCCGCGTGCTACCTGTGCTCCGATGAGGCCAGCATGGTAACCGGGGTTTGCATGGAAGTAGATGGCGGGCGATGCATTTAAAAAGTCATCTGACTCAATAAGGCATGCTGGTTTTTAAAAGTCGGCACGTTTCAGGAGCAGATTTTGGCTGCATCATCCTTAAAATCTTTATGCCATCGAGACAGCGGTGGGCGATCATGGGTAATGTCTTCTGCTCCCCACACGATTCGACGGTTGTCCATATCGGTCGATACTTCATTGTCAGGGCAAACTATATAGAAACTCTGGTTATCAATTGCATTGATCATGTATTCCACCACCTGATCCGGTAGCCAGGCTCCCGGTTTATGTTGGTTCTTGCCTGTGGTGGTCCAGCCGGGAACCAATAAATGTGAGGTTACTTGACCGTTATTGAGTTCGTTGTTGCGCAGATCGTGCTCCAGCTGCTCGGTAAACGCCTTAACCGCTGCCTTGGCCATATTGTAGGCAGGTGTGCCGGGCGGGTTGGTAATGCCCTGCTTAGAGCCTACATTGATGATTGCAGATCGTTGCCCGCTACTGAGCATGCCGGGCAGAAAACGTCGGCTTGCATCTACAAGTGCCCACACGTTTACCTCAAATAGCTGTTTCCATTGATCAGTTGTACCCTCGAATGTGCGACCCTCGCGAGTAACCGCGTTGTTCATGAGGACATTAACGTTACCGAAGACCTTCTCAACGTGCGACTGAATATTGATGGTAGCATCAGGGTGAGCAAGATCTGCTTCTATGCAGAGCACCTGATCGTTATTTTTTGCAATGCTTTTGAGTTCAAGCTCGAGTGATGACAAATCGCTTCCAGCCAGATCAATCGCAGCGACAGACATGCCTCGCTTTACAAATTCAATCGCAGCGGCGCGGCCAATTCCCAATGCGGCACCGGTGACCAGCGCTACCTGGCCATTACTGAGTAATTGACGGGTCATATGTGTTCTCTCTATGAAACGCAGATCTTAATACACGGATGGATTGTCCCCATACCATAACATTATAAGGTACGCACCAATATCCGCTGGGTGACTAAGACACTTCTAAGAACTATCGTTTGGTCGATACCCGCTTTACAAACATTCAAAGATACGTTGTAACGGTGCCATTCCAACAAAGTTTCAGGGACACCCACTTTAATTCGTCGTACCAATAGCGTCCCTTATGTATCTCGGCTTTCTATGGAATCAAAATTAAAGTTGGGTGTCCTTGCAATTCCATCCTTGCAATTCCATCCTTGCAATTCTCTGGAACCGAGAATTACGATGGATGTCCCTGCAGGTTTCCCGGTGGGTGTCCGTGCAGTCATTCGCACCAAACTACCGTCTTAAGCGTTGAAGCGGATTACTGCTTAACTTTCGGTCTCAATCCCGTTACGGTAGGCATTGGATAACGGTGAGTCGGGCTTCTCATCGGTTAGTTTCGGCGAATATCATGTAGTCTGAATAGTGCAACCTCACCTGAGGCTAATTGTATGGACGAATCAAAATACGGTAAACGCGACGACCGCGGCCACTGGGCACCGAATGCCCGAATCAGTTATGGTCCTTTCTTTAGCTGGCCACCACAGGCAAAAGCGCTGTTCAAGTGGCTATTCGGTTTCCCCGGATACTTCCTGCCATGGAATGTGCTTTACGCGGTGCTGGCCATTTTAATCTGGCAATTCCTGACCCCGTCGCTCGACTCTTTTTCTGCCAGTACCAGTTATTGGATCGCTGTGATTTTGGCACGCAATATTATACTTGCCCTATTGGTGTATGGCGGGTGGCACCTTTGGTTGTATACATGGAGCAGGCAGGGCTCAGAATTTAAATACAACAAGAAGTGGCCAAAAGACTCATCGGTATTTTTTTTTAAAAACCAGACTGCCGACAACATGTTTTGGACATTAGTGAGTGGCGTTCCAATCTGGACTGCGTACGAAGTATTATTACTTTGGGCTTTTGCCAGTGGTCATATTGCAATGGTCAGTTTTTCAGAAAATCCGGCAGGTTTTGTTTTGCTGTTTTTTCTGGTGCCATTTATCCATGAGGTCGGGTTTTATTTTGCACACAGAAGTCTGCACTGGTCGCCATTGTACAAGCTGGCGCATAAGCTTCATCACCGAAACACCAATCCCGGGCCGTGGTCGGGTCTTTCAATGCATCCAATCGAACACACTATATATTTTTCAACAATTCTGTTGTTTTTTGTTATTCCCGCACACCCAATTCACATGATCAATCTTGCTTCGCGTCTGGGTCTGGCGCCTGCCCAGGGACACACAGGGTTTGATCGGATGAAAACCGGGGAGAACACCAGCGTGGATATTTCATATTACGCGCACTACCTGCATCACAAGTATTTTGAAGTTAACTATGCTGACGGCATGGTGCCACTGGATAAGTGGTTTGGTTCGTTTCACGATGGTTCACCCGAAGCGCATGCATCGATGAAATCTCGAATCGCAAAAAAGAAAAGCGCGTAATTATTTTAGTGCTCAAACCATTTGCGGAGTACTAACAGATCTGAAAATGGCTTGAACTAAAATTGAGATTATTCCTTTTTCAGTTTCAATTATTCTGATAACCACTTTTGCTATTAGTCATGGTTTTTGGTGGTCGTTAGATTAGAAGTGCAGGAGCCCAAAAAAAGAACGTGATGCGTGTTGCCGACAGAACCCATTGCGACATCCTTACAGTTACCAGTCGTGTGGAAAGTCTTTAAGAAAATGTGTTTCCTGCCGCGTTGTTCAAGGTAATTACCACGCACTAGCTCTGCCATAATGTTTCCAACCATCTATCGAGATACCCCAATCATTCTAAGAAGCTTCAAGGTGCGTGATTTATTCAGTACCCAGCTCTAACGCACTGTCCGGGCGATCGCTAAATTTCGGTAGCTTTCTCCGGTGCACCTGTTTATTTTCCGTTACCTGTTTCTACCAGCTTGTTGTGTAATGTGATGTCGGCGGTAAATAAAGTACTGACGTGCGATGCAATTATTGATAGTCCAGTTGGGACTATTTAAGGTTTAGCTGTCGATGGTAAAAATACCGCTTTGGAGCGGTGATGGTAGGGCAGACCTTATACAGCTGTTCTTCTACAATGTTTTTAAGCAGTCAAAAAAATATAGGAAAAAACACTAGTTCAGCGACTGAAGTTTGATTGTAACAGGGGAACTACCGATGACTAAGATTATAAAGAAATTGTATCTTCGCTCACAGCATCCTCCACTAAGCAAAGGCTCGGGAATATCAAGACGGGCAGTTGTAGCAAGAAAACCTGATCCGTTAAACGGCGCGTTACATAAGCCTCAGAGCCACCGTCGTAGTACGGGTAAATCAATTGCACCGCGTCAAAAAAATGCTTCGTTGCTTAGCAAACTTCAAAGTATCTTGTCTGTGCCCGGTCAGCGCGAAGTAGATCAATTGATCCGGGAACAGTACCGCGACGGTGTTAATGCAAACGAGATAAAGTTAACCGATGAAAAAGACTCTCAATGGGAAAAGCGCAAGCATTTGGTGCTGGAGCGGATTCAGCAGTATAAAGCGAGCGGGCATTAAACCCGGCAGACATTAAGCATAGGCAACATGGCTGGCCACAATGTAGAAACCCACGTCGTCCGAGCGTGGTTAGAGGATTAAGGCTTTGCCGTAGAACCGACCCAACGGTACTGTACGGCGGGTGTCCCTGCAGCTCCTTCGACAATTTTCTTCTTTGGAGGGTGTCCTTGCAGTTTTTCATTCCCGGCTCAAGCGAGAGCCGTTCCGGCCATACGATGGAATCTCCCTCT
>CAZYRP010000118.1:0-16059 GCA_964649465.1 uncultured Granulosicoccaceae bacterium
CGCACCGCATCTAACGTGGGATGATCAGCCAATGAAATCAGGTGAGGGTACATTCTTTGAAATCGCGGGAGTATATCGACGTTATCATTGCCCGTTATCGCGTACCGCATTTCTTGGTGAACCCACCCAAACGTTTATCAATGCAGAGCGTGCCGTTCTTGAAGGTATGGATGCAGGTCTTGGGCAGGCCACAGCTGGCAACACCTGTGAAGACATCGCGCATGCGTTTTTTAAAGTATTAAAAAAATACGGAATAGAAAAAGATAACCGCACCGGCTACCCGATAGGTCTGTCTTATCCGCCGGACTGGGGCGAGCGCACCATGTCTTTACGACCCGGTGATACCACAGTGCTTGAACCCAACATGACCTTCCACTTTATGACCGGCTTGTGGATGGACGGCTGGGGTTTTGAGATCACCGAGAGTATTGTTATTGGTAATGGCGCACCGGAATGTCTTGCCGAGTTTCCGCGTGAAATGTTTGTTGTGAAGTAGTCCACCGTTGAAATTAGTACTACTGCACGTCGTTTAAACAATCTTGCCGGGGTTCAGAATGTTTTTTGCATCAAGCGAGCGTTTCAGCAGTTGCATTGTTGTTATTTCCTCTTCCGTGCGGGAATAGGGCAGATACTGTTTTTTCAACAAACCAATTCCATGCTCTGCAGAGATTGAACCGCCAATTTCTTTTAGTGGTTTGAATAGCGATTCATTGGATTGCTTATACCATTGTGCTTCTGTTTCGTTAGAAGTTTGTACACGTGAAATTGGTTCGTCGGGATTCTTAATAAAGTTTTCAGGTGCCGGTACAACGGTCACATGCAAATTACTATCTGCCAGATGGCCGTATGCATAAACAATAACGTCTGGCCAACTGGCGCGCAGCGTAGTTGTTACCTGATCAAGGTAGGTTTGCATGCTGTTTATAGGCAGGCTGATGTCAAAATTAAACGCGGGCTGATGGCGCAGGGTCAGGTCTACATTCTCGCGTATCTGCCAGATATCTGAACGCTCGGCTTCGGACTTGGCAATTACTGCATCAGTTATTAATCCCTGTTCCAATGCCTGTTCCAGCGTACGGATAAATTTTTCGGCATCTGTTGCCTCATCTGCACCTCTGGATTCAATAATGGCGTAGGCGTGCGAATCACCCGGCAGTGGTGCGCGGCTTGTGCCCTTAATTGTAGGATCAGTCGATAAGTGATAATAGTCATTCCACATTATTTCGAATGCATTCAACTCTGCGTTTAACGCAGAAGACACATGCATAAGTGTTGCTTTGATCTGATCGAATGTATCAAATGCCACAATGGCTGTATTAACAGAGGGGGTATCTGGTCTGAGTCGCAGGACTGCCCGTGTGACAACGCCCAGTGTGCCTTCGCTGCCTATGAATAACTGCTTTAGATCATAGCCCGCGTTATTTTTTATCATGGCATTCATCGAGCTCAGGATAGTGCCATCTGCCAGCACTGCTTCAAGGCCCAGAATTTGATCTCGTGTCATGCCGTACCGCAATACCGACAGTCCACCCGCATTGGTTGAGATATTGCCACCGATGGTACAGGAACCGCGTGCACCAAGATCGAGCCCATACAGTAAGCCGGATTCCATCGCTGCCTCATGCACACTTTGCAAAATACATCCGGCCTGTACGGTCATGGTACGGCCGGCGGTATCAACAGATTCGATGGATCGCATGCGCTCGAGCGAAAGGATAATATCGTGCTCGGTGGTTTTATCACCATCGACCAGTCCCGTGACTCCTCCGTGCGTCACTACAGACTGGTTGTGCTGGTGGCAGGCTTTTAACACTTCACTTACTTCTTCGGTATTAGCGGGTCGGACTAAAGCCATCGCCAACATGGGAGAAGGGTCCCAGAAGTGTGTTGCACGTTCGGCAACTGCTGCGGCTGAAAGTACGTGGTCTGTCCCTACAATACTTTGAAGTTGCTTGATAATATTCATGGTGTTTTCTGTGTGTAACCGGTTGTCGCGGCCTGATTTAGATTTATTCGTTATAAAGGGTTTCTGAGCAGGCGGCGTAAAAATTCCTGTGTTCGTCGTTCTGTCGGTGCGGTAAAAATTACCTCAGGTGTAGCAGTCTCTATAATTTTACCACCATCTAAAAAACATACGCGATCTGCCACTTCACGTGCGAATGCCATCTCGTGGGTGGCGAGAATAATGGTCATACCCTGTGACTTGAGTTTCCGGATCACTTCCAGAACTTCACCGACCAGCTCCGGATCAAGTGCCGAGGTAATTTCATCGAGCAGCATTATTTCCGGTTGCATGGCCAGTGCACGGACTATCGCGACCCTTTGCTGCTGGCCACCGGAGAGTCTGTCCGGGTACTCCCGGGCTTTTTCATGCAGGCCAAATCGTTCGAGCAATTCCAGTGCATGTTGCTCTGTATCTGCAGCACTGGCACCAAGCACGCGGCGCGGAGCGAGAGTGATGTTTTGCATCACGGTCATGTGCGGGAATAAATTGAAACTCTGAAATACAATGCCGATGCGTTTTCTATAAGGCTTCGGGTCCAGCCCGGGTATGGCAATATCTTCCCCGTCGAGCCAGATATGGCCGCTGTCTATAGGCTCCAGTAAATTAAGGCATCGCAGCAGGGTAGATTTGCCTGAGCCGGATGCACCGATAAGACAGATCATTTCTCCTTCAGACACACTGAGATTAATCCCGTCGCATACAGTCAGGTCATCAAAGCGACAGGTAAGGTCTTGCAGGTGCAGCTTTGGATTGAGTTCGGCTTGAGCCATTACGATCTAACCGCGCGTTGCTTAGCCAGCAGATGGTCTGCATAGCGCGTCGCCGGAATGGTCACGCATAAAAAAATAATGGCAGCGCCAACGTAAGGTGTGAAGTTCGCCATTAAAGATTTGTAAACGTTAGCCTGCCTGAGCAATTCAACCGGCCCGATAAACGACAGCAAGGCAACGTCTTTTTGTAATGCGATAACAAAGTTCATCATTGCCGGCACCTGCCGCCGGATTGCCTGTGGCAGGATCACATAGCGCATGGTGTCTGCTTCAGTAAGGCCGAGTGATTCAGATGCCGCGCGCTGACTTTGATGTACCGACTCAATGCCCGAGCGCAGCACCTCGGCCACATAGGCAGAGTAGGTGAGTACCAGTGCAACTGTGCCCCACAGATAGGGTGAGTTCCACGGGCGAGGCAATCCCAGCCCCGGTATGCCAAAGCCAATCAGGTAGATCAGTAATATAGTGGGGACACCGCGAAAGATATCGGTGTATAACGCGCCAAACACACGTAACGGAAAAAGTGCCGCGTTACGAACGTTGCGACACAAAGCAATAGCCAGTGACAGAACCAGAATTAACGGCAGGCTCCAGGCGAATATTGCGATATCCCACAGAAAAGCTTTTAACAGAGTCGGGAAAGTTTTTTCAAGAATTGGCCAGTTGAAGAAACTTCTTTTAACTGCTTCCCAGCCCGGCGCCATTGGTACCAGAATGATGAGCGCGGCAGTTACAGCGATCAGGCTCGCCGCCGCAATTACAATGCTGCGTCGGCGTTCCTGTTGCTCGTACCGTTTACGTGGTGAAAGCTGCGGCACTTAAGCTCTCAATCAGAATCAATTTTTCCAGAATCAACTTTTCAGTAGCGCAGGGCAAAACGCGATCACGCTTCTGCCATGCAGAGTAGCTGGTACAGGGTATGCAGCCTGGCTATTGTCTGCACAGCAGATGCGCGTCACTTGTATGCCTTACTTGTCCATATCAATAACGGGTGCACCGGTAGCATCTGCAAGCCATTTAGTTTCTATGGCTTGTAAAGTCCCGTCTTCATCGAGTGATTTGATTGCAGCATCAACGCAATCCTTCAACGGACTGTCTTTTGCCATTAGCAAACCAAAGTTATCCGGTGCTTCATTATTTTCTACCGGAAACTGACCAATCAGTTTGCCACCGTCAAGCTGTACCGCAGAGACAAACAGAGCCGACGGCAGATCGAAAACAATGGCATCAACCTGATTGGCAGTAATTGCCGCTACAACATCTGCGTTGTCATCATATAGCAGGGTTGCCTGCTCAGGCTGTAGCACCTTTTCAAGGAATGGCTGGCTGGTAGTACCCGCTGCTGCACCGAACTTGAGTGCCTTTAATGCAGATGCTGTTGGTTGTGTATTTTCAGACGCCGAGCCTTCTTTGACTACGACTGCCATAGTAGTGGTGTAGTAGGGCTCACTGAAGTCAATAACCTCAAGGCGCTCAGGTTTAATTGAGTACTGTTGCAGGTTGAAGTCGAAGTTTTTTTCACCGGGTTGAATGGCTTCATCAAAGCTGGTTCGAACCCAGTCGACGCTGTCTTTGCCAAAACCCATTCGCTCAGCAACCGCGTAGGCGACTGCTGCTTCAAAACCCTCGCCACTCTCGGGCGCGTCGTTCATAACCCAGGGCGGGTAGGCGGGATTTCCCGTCGCCACGGTGAGTCGGTCATCGGTGAGTGTATTGCCTGCGCTGCATTCGTTGCCGGCATAGGCAAGTGATGTTCCTAACAGCAGGCCGACTGCCGTGGTAAAAAGTAAACTGCGTGGTGCTTTAGCCATGTTTTCTGTCTCCGCGAACTGTGCTGTGAAAGACTAACCTATTTAAGCGCTGAGATGAAAAATTCGTTCGAAACTTAACTCCTTCCTCAGTCGCAATTCATAAGTTGGTGGTTTTCGGTAAGTCGCACTGCAGCGACATCGCAAAACGCACTGCGTGTAAATTGTCGAGCTGCAAGCGTTTGATATACGAAATTTCGCTTTGCAATAGCGAGAACTACTAATATGCCAAAATACCAATATTTGGTAATATTATGCCAGGCATAGATGGATGGCTACAATGGCGAAGAATACGAGTATTTCTCTGGGCCCACATTTTGACAAGTTTATTGAGAAGCAGCTTAAATCCGGACGCTACAGTTCTGCCAGCGAGGTTGTGAGAGAGAGCCTTAGACTGCTGGAAGAACAGGAAAAAAACAAAGCAGCTCTAAGAAAAGCGCTGATCGCTGGCGAGAAAAGCGGTATAGCGGGACCTATTGATCCGGACAGGATAAAAGCTGCAGGCCGCGCCGCCCTCAAGGGTAAGCGAAAGAGTGTATAGCATTGCTCAAAGTCCACAGGCGGAGCAAGACTTAACCGACATTTGGATTTACACGGCAGAGGAATGGAGCTTGGCTCAAGCCGATACATACATTGATGAACTCGCAGCCGGCACAGATGCCCTTAGCTCACACCCTGAACCTGGATACTCACGTGAAGATATAAGAGCCGGATACCGATCATTGAACGTAAGCCAGCATATTATGTTTTATAAGATATTGGCGGAAGAAATACAGATTATCCGCGTGCTCCACAAAAGCGTTGATGTACAACGCCACTTTTAGTTCATGGCGCTCTATTTCGTATTACACGGTGATGCCTTGATTTGGCCTATTTAGCAGTCACCAGGTGCCGGTTGGCCTATGAGAGTTTGGCAAATGCATCACCCGCAGGTGGCAAGAAGGTTTAGGTGCTGCTCGCTGAGTTAAGAGCCTCTCTTATAGAAGTAACCGTGTTCTCAAGTGTCGTGTTGTCGTAAGCCGCTGCCGGTGCAAATCCCCAGACCGGAGCCGGCCAGGCGATGTCGCTGGTAAATCGCGCAACATGATGCAGGTGCAATTGCGGCACTATGTTTCCGATTGCAGCGACGTTCATTTTGTCGGGCTCAAACAGTACTTCCATAACTTTGCAAGTTTGTGTTGATTCTTTGAGTAGCTGTGTTTGATCTTCACTGCTGAGCTTATAAATTTCAGTGGCATCAGCACGCCTGGGTACCAATACAATCCATGGATAGTGGCTGTCATTGATCAACAGTACTCGTGAAAGCGGAAGATCAGTGATAAAAGCTGTATCGGATTCAAGTTGCTTATGTAGGGTGAATTCGGTCAATTTGTAGCCACGATTTTAAAAACACGGTGTATCAAGGATAGTTGATCATGTGGTGAGCGGTCTTGTAGAAAGAGCTCTTTAGCTGCATTAGCAGGAGTTTATCGTCAGTAAGTTCTGCAAGAGATTGATTCATGCACTTAAGCCATGCATCGCGCGCCTGTTCATCAATCTGAAACGGCAGATGGCGCATACGCAATTTAGGATGGCCTCGGTTTTGATGGTAGAGCGGTGGACCGCCCAGAAAGCCGCTCAGAAATTCATACAGTTTATTGCGCGACTCTGTTAAGTCATCGGGGTGCATTTTTCGGATAGACTCTGCATCGGCGTCTTCATCCATTAGATCATAAAATCGATCAACCAGTTTTCTGACAGCAGCATCGCCCCCGAGTTGCTTATACGGGCTTCGGTTTCCTGTCTCGTTCATTCAGGATACTCGTTCATTCAGGTACGCGTTCAAGGATGACCTGTGCAATTGCATATTCGTTTTCATCTGAAATACTCACATGCATTGAGTTGATACCCAGTTTTTCACACAGTGTTTTTGCTTCATCATCGGCATACAACTCAGGCTTGCCATTTTCGTTGTGCAAAACATAGAAGTGACGCAGTAGTACGTTCTGTGCCTGACCTGTGCCCAGTGCTTTGGTAGCGGCCTCTTTTACTGCAAAGCGCTTGGCCAGCATTTTTGCCTGATATTTGGATTCTTCGAATTCTGGCATCTCGGCTTTGTGTAGTACGTGTCTTGCAAATCTCTCACCGCGTTCAGAAAATACCTGCTCGATACGCGCGACTTCTACCAGGTCTATGCCTGTGCCAACTATCATGATTCGCTCTTGGTCATGAATGGTTCCTGGTCATAAGTCTTTATTGCTCATGCGCCGCTATTGGCACGTGCTTGTTGCATGATTGTTTTCATCGTTCGTACCGCTGCCGGCAAGCCTTCAAATAACGCATCGGCCATTAGCGAGTGACCAATGTTTAGCTCATGTATTTGTGGAATGGCTGCAATTGCAGCGACGTTGTGGCGTGTAAGACCGTGACCTGCATTAACAATCAATCCCTGCTTGTGTGCGTAGTCTGCCGCTTGGGCAATTTTGTGCAATTCATGTTGCTGTGCTTGCGGCGTTTTAGCCTGGGCGTAGCTGCCGGTGTGTAGTTCTATTACCGTAGCCCCTGTTCGTTTGGTGGCATCAATCTGGTCGGTATCCGGATCAATAAAAAGGCTCACCCGTATATTTTGTTTGGCAAACTCATCGCACGCAGGGATTAGTGTGTTCTCTGCATTAATAACATTAAGACCACCTTCAGTAGTGAGCTCTTCGCGCTTCTCGGGAACAATGCAAACATCCATCGGCTTAACACGCAGCGCGATATTTATCATTTCATCGGTTGCTGCCATCTCGAAGTTGAGCTTGGTTTGCGCGCAGGCCGCATAGCGTTCAATGTCGCTATCCTGTATGTGGCGCCGGTCTTCACGCAAGTGCATAGTGATGCCATCGGCACCGGCAAGTTCTGCCTGCAGCGCGGCATGAACCGGGTCCGGGTAGCTGGAACCTCGAGCCTGCCGAATGGTGGCCACATGGTCTACATTGACGCCAAGCAGTATAGGTCTTGTCACCTTGTTTTCCGTGATTGTTTTTAATTAAGTCTTTGTATCACAAATTGAATGGCGGCTTTGGTGCATTTTGACTTTTGCAGGTTCTCTGCCTGCCAACCGCGTTTTTGACCGACCGTGCAGAGACTACCTGATGGTATCCGGAGGAGGATTCAGCAGCTCGTAGCCTTCAATGCGCAGGCGAACTCGCAGCAGCCGAAACGTCTCTGTATTTAACGAATCAAACGGAATGATAAATTTGCGCGTGCGATGTAGTCGGCCGGGTAACCCTGCAGCTTCGTCTTTTTTGCCAGACAAAGAAATAATCACCAGCCACTGTGAAAAGAAATCGATTGAAGAAAGCTCAACTGCAGATTGCTCATCATTCACAAACCACCGATTGGCGTTGCGCCATGTCAGCTGTGGTGTAATTGCGTGTTGCTTCAGTTGAAATAAAAGGCTTGCTGCAACCGCAATGATCAACAGCATTTTTACCCACACAGCAATTGCCGCAATGAGTATGGCCAGAACACAAAGGCCATGCAGCGCAAACAAAAAAATCCTGAAGCAGCGCGAGGGTTTAAGTGTCAGCAATAATGGCTTTGCGGACTTTTCGAAGGATGGTGTCGTAGCGGGTGGAGGTGTCCGGCTCATTTAACCAGACCATGATATCGGGGTCTTGTTCCTGCAGCAGGTCTGCAAAAAGCTGTTGTTCTGCAGGCTCTGCAGCATCGTAGTGATGCTGCAGATAAATACTCATCGCGGTATCCATTTCTTTTGTTCCGCGTCTGCACAGCCACTTCAGTCTACCTTTGTTAGAGACCTTGTTAGAGATTGCGTTGTACCAGCATCTTTTTGGTTTCGGCAATTGCCTTGGCAGGGTTGAGACCCTTCGGGCAGACTGTCGCACAGTTCATGATGGTGTGACAACGGTAGAGTTTAAACGGATCATCAAGTGCTGCGAGCCGTTCGTCTGTTTTTTCATCACGGCTGTCTACTATCCAGCGGTAGGCCCCAAGTAGTGCGGCAGGCCCCAGGTACTTATCGCTGTTCCACCAGTAGCTCGGGCAACTTGTCGAGCAGCATGCACACATGATGCACTCGTATAGGCCGTCGAGCTTTTCACGATCTTCTTTGCTTTGCAGTCGCTCGCGACCGCCGGCAGGTTCTTTATCTGCCTGCATCCACGGTTCGATTGATTCGTATTGCTTGTAGAAGTTATCCAGGTCAGAGACCAGATCTTTCACTACCGGCTGGTGGGGCAGTGGGTAGACTTTGACATCACCTTCAACGTCTTCTATAGCCATGGTGCAGGCGAGAGTGTTAGAGCCGTCAATGTTCATCGCACACGAACCGCAAATGCCTTCGCGGCAGGAGCGCCGGAAAGAAAGCGTCGGGTCGATGTCTGATTTGATTTTTATCAGTGCATCAAGAATCATCGGACCGCAGTTGTCGAGATCGACAAAGTAGGTATCGACCGACGGGTTCTCGCCATCTGAAGAGTCGTAGCGATAGATCTCGAACTTTTTCACCCGGGTTGCACCATCGGGCGCATCGAAGGTTTTGCCTTTCTTGATGATTGAATTAGCTGGCAGTGTAAAGTCGGCCATTATTCGGTTGCTCCAAATACTTTAGGTTTTACATCCATTTGTTGTGACGCCTAGTACACACGTGCTTTAGGTGGTACCGGCTCGACTTCATCAGTCAGGGTGTTCATGTGTACGGGGCGGAATTCAAACGAGACTTTGCCATCCTGCACCCACGCGAGTGTGTGCTTCATCCACTCGTCGTCGTTGCGGTCCGGGTAGTCTTCCCGAGCATGTCCGCCGCGTGATTCAGTGCGCATATTTGCACCCTCAATAACTGTTTGCGCCTGACTCAGGAGATTTTCAAGCTCCAGCGTCTCGACCAGGTCAGTATTCCAGATCATACTCTTGTCTGTGACGCCGATGTCATCCCATTCGGCGACGATTTTATTCAGCTCTTCAACACCGGCGGCCATGGTCTCTCCAGTGCGGAAAACTGCCGCGCGGTTCTGCATGCATCGCTGCATACGATCGCGAATTTGTGCCGCTCCCGTACTGCCTGATGAATTGCGAACTTTATCCAGCCGGTCAATCAATTTGCCGGTAACGTCGTCCGCGAGTTTCTTGTGGGGTGCACCGGCCTTTACCACTTCTTTTGCTCGCAAAGCCGCGGCGCGACCGAATACCACAATATCCAGCAGCGAGTTTGAGCCCAGTCGATTGGCTCCGTGCACTGAGACACAGGCAGCCTCACCGATTGCCATCAGTCCATTGACTACCTGATCAGGATTTCCATCCCAGAGGGTGACCACTTCGCCGTGATAGTTGGTCGGGATGCCCCCCATGTTGTAGTGCACAGTCGGGATCACAGGGATGGGATCTGTGCTGACGTCAACACCCGCGAATACTTTTGCGCTTTCAGCGATACCCGGCAAACGCTCGTCAATGACTTCAGAGCCGAGGTGCTGCAGGTTGAGGAAGATGTGATCCTTCTCGGGTCCAACACCGCGGCCTTCATTAATTTCCTGCGTCATTGAACGGCTGACTACATCACGTGATGCCAGGTCTTTTGCGTTCGGAGCGTAGCGCTCCATGAAGCGCTCACCTTCAGAGTTGGTGAGGTATCCGCCTTCACCACGAACGCCTTCTGTAATGAGTACGCCGGCACCGTAAATACCGGTCGGGTGGAACTGCACAAATTCCATGTCCTGCAGAGGCAGGCCGGCACGCAATACCATGGCGTTGCCGTCGCCGGTGCAGGTGTGTGCAGAGGTTGCAGAAAAATACGTTCTGCCGCATCCACCGGTAGCCAGAACCACCATGTGGCCTCTGAACTCGTGCAGGTCGCCGGTAGCCAGATCCCATGCCATCACACCGCGGCACACGCCTTCTTCATCCATAATAAGATCGGTTGCGAAGTACTCGATAAAAAATTCGGCATCGTGCTTAAGAGATTGCTGATACAGCGTATGCAAAATAGCGTGGCCGGTGCGGTCAGCCGCAGCACAGGTGCGTTGTGCGGTACCTTCACCGTAGTTGGTGGTCATACCGCCAAATGGTCGCTGATAGATCTTGCCATCGTCGGTACGTGAAAAAGGCACGCCGTAGTGCTCGAGCTCTATAACTGCGGGAATGGCCTCACGGCACATGTACTCAATGGCATCCTGGTCACCGAGCCAGTCGGAACCCTTGATCGTGTCGTACATATGCCACTTCCAGTCATCGGGCCCCATGTTGCCCAGTGCTGCACTCATTCCACCTTGTGCTGCAACCGTGTGACTGCGAGTCGGGAATACTTTAGTGACACAGGCGGCAGACAAACCGGCTGAGGCCATGCCGAGCGTTGCACGAAGGCCCGCACCTCCGGCACCAACGATTACGACATCGTGTTCATGTTTGATGACATTATAAGACTTGGCATTGTTAGACAAGGTCATGCTCCGAACGATAATTTAAGAATCGAGACAATGCCAATCACGGCAAACAGCGCGCAGATCATTGTGACCGCACCGATCACGATTGTGCGTGTGCTTCGATCGGCAATGTAGTCTTCAGCGATTACCTGCAGGCCCAGCTTGGCATGGTATAAACCAACGCCAACAACCAGCACCATGAGTGCTGCATTAAAAGGCGATGAAAGCCACGCGCTTAGACTGGCGTGAGTCATCTGCGGCAGTGAGGCAAGTGAAAAGCAAAACCAGATGGTCAGCGGTGTTAGGGCAATTGCCGTAAGACGTTGGACCCAGAAGTGGCCGGTGCCACCGTTTGAACCAGACATAATAATCTCTCTTGTTTAACCCGCTGCGAATGCAACAATCCAGGTGAGTACAGTCAAAGCGATTGCCGTGATCAATGAGACCATGGCACCGATCGAGGCTTTGCTCACGTCAAACCCGTATCCCATATCCCATATGAGGTGCCTGATGCCATTGCAAAAGTGCGCATACAGGGCAAAGGTAAAGCCGATCAGCACCAGATAGCCAAACCAAGAGCTAAGCAGCCATTGTGTACCGGCGAAAGCATCCGGCCCCATGGCCGCTTTGGCGAGCACCCATACCAGCAACAGCGTGCCGATGCTGATAACAACACCGGTGCCCCGATGCAGGACAGACATCATTGCTGTCAGTGGTAGCTTGTATATTTGCAGATGCGGCGACAAAGGTCGCGAATCATTCCAGGCCATCTGTGGTTCCAGGTTTCTAAGTTATGAGTTGTATTGCAGGAGTGCTGGTTTTGCAGAGTCTTTAAAAGTCTGTGCAGCGTCCGTTGTGTTCCCAGTCACCGTAACGTGTGGGTTCAGGTCCTTTGCAGCCACCGTGTTCTGTTGCAGGTTGCTCTTGTTCTATTTTCTGTTGATTGGTCGATTTCGGAATGGTCGATTTCGACTGGCTGGCCCCGGATGGTTGGTTTGGTTCCGTCTCGCCGCCTGCTTGCTTCTGCTTTTCTTCTACAGAATTGTTCATGTTATACCGCACAGACTAAATGCTAAGTGGTGATAGATTCAGCAGCTGAAAACAATGCAATCAACTGCTGGATGAATTTACAAGCTCTCAACACGCTAATTCTAGCAAAAACTGCTGGAAATTTCGCCTGACTTGCCGGATATTTTCGGTACAAATACGATCGGCCCGGGTATATTTGGTACAAATATGGCCGGCACGAATACGGTCGGTTCGAATATGGTCAATTGGGTTTTAGCCGGTGTCAAAATTATGCTGGGCAAGGTAAGGTCCGGCACGCAGCCTTTTCAATTACAATAGACCAGACATCAAGCAGCACGTTCAGCTTTGAAGAATCTCCTTGCCAGTGTGGATACAAAGTCCCTGAATTGTGCTGAGTTGTATATGTTGCGTGAACACCGCGTGAATAACACTATTTGCTGAGTATGCGATAAATGAATGCCCCGAAAATATCTGCGATTTGGCAGGAAAAATTGAGCTTATTTGGACTAGAGCAAAAAGACGGCCGCTTTGTGTACCCGGCCGAATCTGGTGCCGCCGATGTCTTGTGCACACTCGCCTCTGACACTATTTTGCAAGTCAGCGGTGACGACGCAGAAAAGTTCCTGCAGGGACAGTTTTCAAACGATATTGTCGCCCTCGCAACCCCCGGTAGTCAGTTATCTACCTGGTCAAGCCCTAAAGGACGCGTGATTACTGTCATCAGAATATTAAAGGTCGATGACGGTTACCTGATTAAATTGCCAACTGCGCTGGTGGAACCGGTGCTCAAGCGCCTGCGGATGTATGTATTGATGTCAAAGGTAGTGATCGAACCGCGTGATGATTTAGTGGCCATTGGTGTCAGTGGTCAGTCAGCAGAGGCGGCTTTGGGTGATGCCGGCCATACTATCGCGCAGCAGCCGGATGCAACCACTGCGGTAGCTGATGACGCCTGGATTACCAGAGTCAGAGGCAACCTGCCACGCTTTGAAGTGATTGGTACAGCGGATAAACTTGCTCAGCTCTGGACCGCTTGTAGTGGTAGTTGTGCAATGGCCGACGAATCTGCCTGGCGACTACAAAACATAGATGCCGGAATTCCGTCAGTTGATGAAAAAACCACAGAAGCATTTGTGCTGCAGATGCTGAATCTGCAACACATCGATGGGGTCAGCTTTAAAAAGGGATGCTTTTCAGGTCAGGAAGTGGTTGCACGTATGCAGTATCTTGGCAAGCTTAAACGCAAGATGTACCGCTTAGAGTTTTCCGGAGATCATCTGCCGCTCCCGGGGGATGAAATTTATAAAGCCGGTGGCGGCAGTGCCGTAGGCAAAGTTGTTGATGGTGTCAACGCAGATGCTGGTGTAACTCGGCTATTGGCTGTTATAGCAATTGACGCTACCTCTGAGCCATTGTTTCTGGACATAAAAGAAAAACAGCCTCTGACACTATTGGATTTTCCGTATGAAACACCGGCACCTGAGTAACCACTGTGCTCAAGGTTTATGACGCAGAAAATCAGATAGACGCGCAACTCGCGCTGGATGTGTTGCAATCAGCCGATATTGAAGTAGTGATGAAGGGACAGTTTCTGTCAGGTGCTGCTGGTGAGTTACCGGCATCGGGCCTGGTCACTTTATGGATAGCAGATCCCACATTGGAGACTGAAGCACGAGATCTGATTGCAGACTACGAAAGTCGAAAGCATCAATCCGGACCACCGCAAAAATGCCCCGCGTGTAGCGAGATGATTGACGGAAATTTTGTCTGTTGCTGGAACTGCGGAGAAGAGCTTCCCGAAATATCTAAACGATTTTAGTAAGATCTTACAGGCTGCAACTCCGTTTCGAATATAGCCGGATACCATAAGTATCCCGTACAAACATGAGAACATTTTTAGCGTTAGCACCAGACCCTTCAACTGCATTAGCGATACATAAATGGTGCGAGCTTTGCTGGCCCGGTCTGCATCGAAGGATACCGGTGCAGAACTATCATATTACGTTAGCGTTTCTCGGTGATACCGATGATCGTGCACTACAAAAATTATCTGAAATACTTGAAGACTTTAAGCACGAACCAATTGAATTAAACCTTAATGACGTTGCGTACCAGGCTGCACCCGAAGTGCTTTGGTTGGGAAGCGACCAGGTTCCTGATTCCCTGGTTTCACTACAGAAAAAATGCCGCCAGGTGGCAAACCGAATTGGCGCTCGAGCTAGTTCAAAGCGATATCGGCCGCATGTAACTCTAGCACGTAGAGTTGTTGTTCCACCAACAGCTGCGCTGCTGGAGCCTGAATTTCTATTTACTTCAAGCTCATTGGTGTTGTGGAGTTCAACTCTCAGCTCACAAGGAGCAAGATACAGCACGTTAGCAGAATGGCAGCTTTGCTAATGCAAACAGTATTTTAAAATTAGCGTCAGAAAAACCGTTTGCTGTTAAGCATCCAACGGACTCACAACCGGCGCTATGCCAGGCCGGTTCATCACGTGAGTGTAGATCATCGTCGTAGACACATCGGTGTGGCCCAGTAATTCCTGCACGGTTCGAATATCGTAATTTGATTCCAGAAGATGTGTTGCAAAGGAATGTCTGAAACAGTGACTGCTAATCTGTTTGGTGATACCGGATTTTGCAGCAGCAATTTTGATTGCTCGTTGCAGAGAGGTTTCGTGTTGGTGATGTCTGCGGGTCAAGCCACTGCGAGGATCGACAGACAATCTGTTGCTTGGGAATACATACTGCCACGCCTTTTCCGTGGCAGCCCCCGGGTATTTTCGTGCCAGGGCATTTGGGAGGAATACTTCCCCGAACCCAAGTTCTAAGTCAGCATTGTGAAGCTCGGTAATAATTTCTACCTGTTTGCGAAGATCACCAATACACTTTGTGGGAAGTGGCACTCTTCGACTTTTTCCACCTTTTGAATCCAGCACCGAAATTGTTTGATAATCGAACTCAATATCTTTCACACGCAGACGCATGCACTCGAGAATGCGCATGCCGGAACCATACATCAAGCTTGACATAAGCAGGTATACACCATTCAACTCAGCGAACAGCCTGCGTATCTCATCTTGTGTTAAAACTACTGGTAACTTAGCTCGCTTACTGCTTTTTAAATGCTCTAAATCTATTAATTGCCGCTTTAGAATTTCCTTAAAGAAAAAAGCCAGTGAACTCAACGCTACCCCCTGTGTACTTTTGCTAACATTGCGGCGTAGCACCAGATTAGATAAAAAACTCTTCACGTGCTCCTGGCTTAACTTATTAGTTTCAACTTTGGGGTTCTCCAGTAAAAACCTTTGCACCCAGTGACAATACGTTTGTTCCGTTCTGATTGCGTAATCACGCAATTTTAACTCTCGAGCCAATTCCGATAGCACCGCCATATGTGAAGTCGAAAGCTCGCTTGAAAACTCTGGCTCAACTGCATCAATGCCATTGGTTTCCCGGGCAAGCGTAGGATGGTCAATAGAGATAGAGCGGGTATCCTGCTTAAACTGTTCCCACGGAAAATCGGAACCCCACGCAATGCCAGCAGTGTCTGTAATCAGAATTTCTACCGCATTAATGTATTGAATGTGCCGCCAGTCGTCTCGGAACTGTAATGGGTCAAGGGACTCCAGGTGGGCTTTAACTTCATTGGCATTAATATCTGAAAGGCGCTGATCGGCGAAGCAAGCCAGAAAACGCTTAACATGACGAACGTACCAGGGATGAAATTCCCCGCGGACGTCAGCATCTATCAGTGCCAACTTATAGCGATGCCACCCACTGTGGCTGTCGTTCAATCTGGAATCAGGATCTTTAGGTGGCTCTGGAGTGTTATACTTACTACTGCGTGTCATTGCCATACCACTGTATATAAACACAGCTACAGTCTGACACAAACCCACTCCGCAGTCTAATACCATTTAAAAACACATCTGTATAAGTGTCCATATACACGACGCGGTCTAAACCAACAAAATCCGCGTCTTTATAGTTAACTGTTAGGTGAAATATGAGCGACTTGAGCGACATAAAAAGATGGAACCATGTTC
>CAZYRP010000119.1:0-16055 GCA_964649465.1 uncultured Granulosicoccaceae bacterium
TGTGCCTGCACCCTCCCGGCACCTGCAGGGGCAGGACTCACTCCTTTCTATTGTCCAGATGCCAAAGGGCGTACCGGTGGCAACATTTGCGATTGGTGATGCCGGTGCTGCGAATGCTGCTTTATTTGCTATTGCAATGCTTGCCAGACATGACGACGTGCTGTCGAACAAGCTCGAAGAATTCAGGCAGGAACAACGTCACAGGGCAATGGCATCTGAATTGCCGGACGGTACTCAACATAATGGCAACCAGTAAGCTTATGAAACCACTTGCTCCCGGAGCTACTTTGGGTGTGCTTGGTGGTGGCCAGCTTGGGCGCATGTTTTCACAAGCGGCCAGTAAAATGGGTTACCGGGTGTGCGTGCTCGATCCCGCAGCTGATTCTCCGGCAGCCGAAGTGTCTGCCTTTCATATTGAATCAGGTTTTGATGATGAAGCAGGGCTGCTAAGCCTTGCCGATCTCTGCGATGCCGTCACGACAGAGTTTGAGAATGTACCTGCAGATAGTCTGCGCTTTTTACAAAAAAAAATGCCTGTCTTTCCTCCGCCGCAGGCCGTAGAGATAGCGCAAAACAGAAACCGTGAGAAAAACTTTTTTAAACAACACGGGTTGCCGGTAAATGCCTGTGTATCGATCACTGAAAACTCGCAAATAACTCCGGCTTTTGATCAAATGAGCGGTAAGGCAGTGATAAAAACAGCGCGCTTTGGCTATGATGGTAAAGGGCAGCAGGTATGCAATAGTGCAGCAGAAACTATGGCAGCTTTTGAAAAGTTCGGCGCTGTTGAATGTGTATTGGAAGACTTTGTCCCGTTTGATTGTGAAGTGTCGGTTGTGCTGGCCAGAGATACAGCCGGCAATGTAGAAACGTTTCCGGTAGTTGAGAATCAACACAAAAACGGCATTCTCGATAAGTGCATTGTACCGGCTCGAGTGTCGGATGAAGTTTTAGAGCAGGCCAGAGTGGCTGCCATTTCTCTTGCAAGCGCGTTGGACTATGTCGGCGTACTGGCGGTGGAGATGTTTGTTTGCAATGGCTCGATATCGTTGAATGAAATTGCACCAAGGCCTCACAACAGTGGTCATTACACTATGGATGCCTGCAATTATTCCCAGTTCGATCAACAGGTGCGCACGCTTGCAGGATTGCCGGTGGGCAAAGTGGAAATGCATCAGAATGTGGTTAT
Organism: uncultured Granulosicoccaceae bacterium; assembly: GCA_964649465.1. GTDB lineage: Bacteria > Pseudomonadota > Gammaproteobacteria > Granulosicoccales > Granulosicoccaceae. The sequence continues at coordinate 1,190 of CAZYRP010000119.1, forward strand.
GTACAACCTGCTGGGCGATCAGATTTTGGCTGATGGCTTTCGGTGGGATGATTTGCAGAATACTAAAAATGCCCATGTTCATGTCTACGGTAAATCAGAAGCGAGAGAGGGCCGGAAGATGGGGCATGTGAATGTGCTCGGACAAAGCAATGATTCAGTGCCCATAGCGAATGACTGATTGCAGGCGTTTGGCGAGTGTATTGGGTTCATCAATTGGCGTGAGGTCAGATAAAACCCGATTCGCTCCACCAATTAGCTCGCAGAGTATGGCTCCATGAGCGCTTCGACTTCAGATTTACGCATTGATTCTATTGTTAGTATTCAATCACCCAGATCTTTGCTGGATGAACTACCGCTGAGTACAGAAGCAGCATCTGCGATCACTGCATCGAGAAAGCGCATTGCCGATATTCTTCACGGCCGTGATAACCGTTTGTTAGTTGTCGTTGGTCCTTGCTCAATACATGATATTGATGCGGCAGTGGACTATGCAGAAAAACTGAATGCGTTGAAAAATAAATACTCCGACACACTTGAAGTTGTAATGCGGGTGTACTTTGAAAAGCCGCGCAGAACCGTTGGCTGGAAAGGTTTGATTAATGATCCAAATATCGATGGTAGTTTTGAAATCGGTAAAGGGCTGGCGCTTGCACGCAAGCTATTGCTGGCCCTGGCAGATATGCAGCTGCCTGCAGGTTGTGAGTTTCTTGATGCTGCAACGGGTCAGTATTATGCAGATACGGTCAGTTGGGGTGCGATTGGCGCACGGACTACAGAAAGTCAGGTGCATCGCGAAATTGCTTCCGGTTTATCCTGCCCGGTCGGTTTTAAAAACGGTACCAGAGGAAATATTGATATTGCCGTAGACGCTATGCAGGCAGTCGGGCACTCGCATGCTTTTCTCAGTCCTGATTTAGACGGCAGGTTGTCCCTGTATCGCACCACAGGCAACAGTGACGCGCATCTTATTTTGAGGGGCGGCACTAAACCAAACTACGATACCCAGTCAGTCAATGAAGCGTTTAATAGTCAGGGCAAGGCAGGAATTAAGCGCAAAATAATGATTGACTGCAGCCATGCGAATAGTGGCAAAAAACACCTTCAGCAATTATCGGTAATTAACAATATTGCATCACGTTTGTCGGAGGAGAGCAGTATGATCGGCGGCTTGATGATTGAAAGCAATCTTGTAGAAGGTAGGCAAGCGCCAGGTGTGTGTGAAAGATTGGTTTACGGACAGAGCATTACGGATGCTTGTCTCGGATGGAATGACACGCATGATGCGCTTGTGCCACTCGCCGAAAATCACAAACGTATTTTATAACCAGAGCAGCACGTTATATTAGTGATGCAGGCGTAACGGGTTTGATCGGCACTTCTATTTCTCTGGCGGCTGCGAATAAAATATCTTCGCGGTAGCGACTGGCAACCAGTTGAACACCTGTTGGGTGCTGCTCATCAGTGCCGGTACACACAGATATGGCAGGAATACCCATAAAAGGCAGGCCGATTTGAGTCATTTGGGCTTCAACAACTTTTGCTAAAGATTCGGCTGATTTAACATCAACGTTGTCCTCGAAGGGTGGTGTCGCAGATACCGGAATCATTACCACCGGATACTCATCGGTGAACTGCATCCATTCACGAACAAAAGATGCGCGTGCCTGCAGCAGATCCAGAAAACCGTCAAGGTCAGGTGACGGAAAATTTTTCTGAAACTCTGCAAAAACAAAACTGGCGTCCGGGTCGTTTTCTTCTTCTACAAGTGCAACACCGTTGCGACGCATCTCTGACATCCACAGCAGTAATTGCATTTCTGCTGGTGTTCGCAATGGCGGGCAGGGTATCTCGGTTACCGACCAGCCTTTGTCTTTGAGTTTTGCGGCACTTTCACGCAATGTATTTTCAATGACTGTATCTGTTTGTAATCCATCAGGGTTAATGCACAGTGCAACTTTCTTTTCGAAGCCACTAAAGTTTAGTGGAGCTGGAACCCACCAGGAATCGCGAATGTCACGAGCTGCCATCACCCGCAGTGCCAGTTCAAGATCATCTATAGTTCGCGCCAATGGCCCCTGTACAGCTGTAATCTGTGCCCCCAGGTGTCTGTCGGCTGTGCAGGGATTTAAAGACGGTACGCGTCCCAGGCTGGGTCTGATTCCATGAATACCGCAGGCGTAAGCCGGATAGCGTATTGAGCCTGCGATATCGCTGCCCAGGGCTATCGGGCCAATACCTGCAGCAACTGCGGCGGCTGCTCCACCCGATGACCCGCCTGGTGTAAGTGCCGGGTTATGGGGGTTGCGCGTATGGCCGTGAAGTGTGTTGCGGGTGAACCAACGCATTGAAAATGCCGGGGTATTGGTTCTGCCAATAAATACTGCGTCTGCTTTTCGCAGGTTACTGACGACTGCGTTATCCTGATTGGTAATGTTGTCTTTAAGTATTTTTAAGCCATTGGTATTGGCATAACCGATCTGGTCGACGTTCATTTTTATGGTCACAGGTATGCCCGCCAGCGGTCCTAATGATTCACCGGTGCTTATTTTTTTATCAATTGATTTGGCGGTTGAAATGGCTTCCTTCGGCATTTCAGTTACGACCGCATTGATAGCTGGATTGACAGCGTCGAGTCTCTCCAGCACCGAGCGGGTTACTTCCACCGCGCTGACTTCTTTTGAGCGAATCAATTTCGATAACTCAGTTGCCGGCAGGGTCCACAGTTCGTTATTAGTGACCATAAAAATTATCGCTCCGCCTGCTGGTGAGAAAACTAATTACTATCTAATTACAGTTACTCTGTTAACCAGCTTATGACAGCGCTGGCATTTTTATCGGGCGGGAAAACAGGATAAAACACCTTTGTGATAGTACCGCCGTCGATAACCATTGTTAGTCGCTTCAGCAATATTGTGTCGTTGACCGTCATGACAGGCAGGTTGAGCGCTTTTTGTAGCTGAAGATGTTGATCCGAAAGCAACAGGAAAGGCAGATGTAGTCTTGCAGCAGCTTCCTGTTGGTAGTTTGTATCCTGAGTCGACAAACCGAATAAGTGACTCACACCCAGATTCTTCAGTTCCTGCATATGATCACGAAAGCTGCATGACTGAGGTGTGCAGCCTCTGGCACCGGGGATGTTGTCCCAATCATCGGGAAGTGGTGTATCTGGTCTGCCGGTCATCGGGTAGGCATAGACAACTGTCCTGCCCTCCAACTCGGCGACATTTATTTTATTTTCATTACTGGCCTTCAGGGTTAGTGACGGCAGAGTGAGTCCGGTAAGATGTGTGGCTGCACCATCGTCTTCGGGTTCGGGGATTTTACTCCAGTCGACCTGCTGCAGGTTTGATGTGTCGTTGATGTCTATAGCCATTTGCCTTCAAAATTCTCTGGTATCAGCAGGATATCGCGATCAATAGTGTCGACGCTGCGGTGGCCGCACAGTGCCATCGAAACATCAAACTCTTTCTGTAGAATTTCAAGGCATCGCGTAACACCAGCCTCACCCATAGCGCCCAGGCCATAGGTAAATGCCCGGCCAATGTATGTGCCTTTCGCACCCAGAGCAACCGCTTTGAGTATGTCCTGCCCGCTGCGTATGCCGCTGTCGAGATGGACTTCTACCTGATCACCAACAGCATCCATAATGGAAGGCAGTGCACGTATGGACGTCATCGCACCGTCAAGCTGTCTGCCGCCGTGATTGGAAACAATGATCGCATCAGCGCCTATTTGCAAAGCAAGCCTTGCGTCTTCTGCGTCTACAATCCCTTTGAGGATGACTTTACCGCCCCATTCTTCTTTTATTCTGGCAACTTTATCCCAGTCAAGTGTGACATCGAATTGTTCGCCGACCCATTTCATCATCTGTGACGGATCGCTGTCGATATGACCAACAATATTACCCAGGTTGCGCCGTTTGGCGCTCAGCATTTCTATTCCCCAGCGCCATTTGGTCATCAGGTTGGCTATGGTTGACGGGGTGAGTTTGGGTGGTGCAGACAAACCGTTTTTTAAATCCCTGTGGCGTTGACCGACAACCTGCAGATCAAGTGTGATTACCAGTGCTGAGCAGTTGGCGTCTTTGGCGCGTTGTATTAGTCGGCTGAGAAAATCCTGATCCTTCATTGTGTAGAGCTGAAACCAGAACGGTTTTGTAGTTGCTTCAGCTACTTCTTCAATCGAATTGATGGACATGGTGGATAGAACAAACGGCACACCGAACTTTTCTGCAGCACGTGCCGCTTTTATCTCACCGTTGGCGCTTTGCATGCCAGTCATGCCGACTGGTGCCAGTGCCACCGGCAGAGAAACCTGTTGGCCGATCATTTGTGTTTCGGTGCTGCGGTTCGACATATCCACCGCCACTCTTTGGCGCAGATACAGTTTGGCAAAATCGCTGCTGTTTTCGTGGAAGGTTTGTTCGGTCCAGCTACCGGTCTCTGCATAATCGTAAAACATGCGGGGCACACGGCGCTTGTACAAAGGCTTGAAGTCTTCTATGCAGGTGATGACAGGCATATTTAACGAGGGTTTAACTTAGCTGAGAGTGCTCTAGACTATCCTTTTTTGGATTTTGTTGGAAGCTGTTTTGCAGAATATCGTGTAGTCTCAATCGGAAGGAAGCAGCTTGTCTACCATGCTGCGTGCCTGATTGACGGAAGCTTCCTTGACCGGGCCATAGCCGCGAATATCCATTGGAGCTTTCAATATTTTCAGCCACTGTTCTCTGTTCTTAGTCGAGTAACTGGCAGCACACTGAATGATAAGGCGGTTGTACCATTTAATAAGTTCGCGTTCCATTCGGCGTTCTTTACTATAGCCAAATACATCGGCGGGTGTGCCGCGCAGCACTTTCATTTTATGCAATGCAGAAAATGCAGTTTCCATCCATTGCCCGAATGCTTTTTTTGCAGGTCGGCCACGTGCATCTTTCTTTTGCGCTAAAAGAGGTGGTGCCATGTGGTATTTGACCGAATATCCGTCTTCAAAGTCGCTGTCCAGTTTATCTTTAAAAAGTTTATGTAGACGGGCGACTTCGTATTCATCTTTGTAGGCCATGAGCTTAAATAATGATCTGGCAGCTGTCTCATTGAGAGATGCATCATTATGTTTAGACAGGTGCTTTAGTGAATTACGGTACTTATTAGCGTAGCGTGCGTTTTGATAATCGTTCAGAAAGTTTGAGCATCTGTCTATCACTTCTTGCGGAGTTTCGGTTTTCGGCTTTTTCAGCAACTGGTCAAAGGCGTCGGGTGAAACGGCGGCTATTCTGCCAATTGAAAAAGCTTTGTAGTTATTTTCTATTGCAACGCCATTTAGTTCTATTGCCTGCAGCAATGCCCGTTCGGTTACCGGAACAAGACTGCTCTGCCAGGCGAAACCAAGCATAATGACATTCGCGTATACAGTATCGCCAAATATTTTTTCTGAAATCTGATTTGCATCAATACACGGCAGGGACTCGCCTGTAACGCGTTCTATTTCGCTTACACGATGGTCAATTTTTAAATCGGAATCCCGGTGTCTAACGACGTCACCGGTTGGCATTGCAGCCACGTTCATCACCGACTGCATGCCGGCCCGGTAGCTGGCAGATGCTTTAGGGGACGAAGAGACCACAATGTCGCACCCGATTAGCGCATCAGCGGATTGTAGATCAATGCGTACCTGATGCAGTTCGTTCGGGCTTTGCCCTATGCGTACATAGCTTAATACCGGACCGAATTTTTGTGCGAAGCCTGTGAAGTCCAGCACTGATACGCCTTTGCCTTCAAGATGCGCCGCCATGGTAATTAGAGCTGCAACAGTAATTACGCCGGTGCCACCGACACCGGTTATTAACAGGTCATGTGGTTCTGACAGATCAGATAAGTGTGGATCTGTTAGCTCATAGTTATCAACGCTAAATGCTGTTGCAGCAGATCTTTTTGGACTGCCTTTAACAGTTAGAAAGCTTGGGCAAAATCCATTTAAGCAGGAGAAATCCTTATTGCAGGCGGATTGGTTGATGCGGCGTTTTTTGCCGAAGGGTGTATCCACTGGCTCAACACTCAGACAGTTAGATTCCACCGAGCAATCACCGCAACCTTCACACACCAGTTCGTTGATAACTACCGTCTCATCGGGTGTGGGCAAAGTACCTCGCTTTCGACGGCGGCGCTTTTCGGTGGCGCAGGTTTGTTCATAGATAAGTACTGATACACCTTTGACTTCACGCAACTCCCTTTGTAACGCGTCCAGTGCTGATCTGTCGCAAAATGTGCTGTCTGTGGGAAAGTCTGGCTGCTGAAACTTTGTGATGTCATCAGAGACGATGGCGATGCGTTCAACACCTTCTGCTCTTACGGATGCTGCAATTGCCTGCACCGACACCGGGCCGTCTACTGGTTGCCCGCCGGTCATCGCTACCGCATCGTTGTAGAGAATCTTATAGGTAATGTTTGCACCAGCAGCAATAGCTTGTCTGATTGCCATTGAACCCGAGTGATACCAGGTACCTTCACCAAGATTTTGAAAGATGTGGTTGTTACCGGTGAACATGGAAGATGCTGCCCAGTTAACCCCTTCGCCACCCATTTGTATTAATGAAGTAGTTTCGCGGTCCATCCAGCTGGCCATAAAATGACAGCCTATACCTGCAAGTGCTTTGGAACCCTCTGGCACTTTAGTGGAAGTATTGTGTGGGCAGCCGGAACAAAAGTAGGGTGTGCGGGTAGCGCCTTCAACGCTAATCAATGTTTTGTTGCCGGTCAGAATCTGATCTGCGATTGCGACAAAGTTGTGTTCCGGATAAAAGTGCTGCAATCGCGTTGCAACGATGGGTAATAGTATTCGTGGTGATAACTCTCCGGTCCACGGTACCAGTGGCTGGCCCTGTTGATTGCGTTTGCCAACCATTAAATCCGGTTTATCCCCCGGCCAGTCGTAGAAATACTCCTTAAACTGGCTTTCAATGATGCCGCGCTTTTCTTCAACTACCAGTACTTCTTTTTTACCGCGTACAAAATTAAGTGCATCGGCCCGCGCAAGTGGCCACACCATGCCGACTTTGTAGATATCAATGCCGAGTGCACGACACATATTGCTGTCTATACCAAGCAGGCGTAATGCTTCCATTAGATCAAGGTGAGCTTTGCCTGTAGTGACAATGCCGAACGGTGCTTCCGGAATGTTGTAGATATGCTTGTCTATCGGGTTGGCTTCGGCAAAGGCAAAAACCGCATTCTTTTTATCGACTAACCGTTCTTCTATTTGCGGACCTGGCAGATCCGGCCAACGATAATGCAGACCGTCCACAGGAATTTTAAATTCAGGTGTTACAAATTGGCGTGGTTTGTTTAAGTCAAAAGAAGCTGCACTCTCGACTGTTTCTGATATGGCTTTAAAGCCAACCCACATGCCTGAATATCGTGACAAGGCGTATCCGTACTCGCCAAATTCCAGATACTCTGCAACGGTTGCCGGATTGAGTGTTGGCATGAACCAGGCCATGAACGCGACATCAGATTGATGTGGCATCGAGGAGGAAACACAACCGTGATCATCGCCTGCAACCACCAGTACGCCACCGGTGGGTGAAGAGCCATAGGCGTTTCCATGTTTCAGTGCGTCACCACTTCGATCAATACCCGGGCCTTTGCCGTACCAGAGTCCATACACGCCATCGACAGTTTTATCCGGGCTGGTTTCGACCTGTTGACTGCCAAGTACAGCCGTGGCGGCGAGGTCTTCATTGACAGCTGGTAGAAATTCTATACCAGCGTCTTTTATGCGTTGCTTATTGCGCCAAAGTTCAAGGTCAACTCCGCCCAGTGGAGAGCCACGATAACCGGAAACAAATCCTCCTGTGCTTAGTCCGGCAGCTTTATCCTGAATTGATTGGTTAAGGAGAATTCGTACCAGTGCCTGCGTGCCGGTCATGTAGACACGGCCTTCGGTTTGCTGGTAGCAATCAGTTAATTGATAGGGTTTGAGTTCAGCGTTCACCTTTCAATCCCTTATAGAAAGCGAGTCATATCAAGTGAAGTCGAAGTCCAGCACGACATTGTCACTGTCCGGGCGGGTTTGGCAGGCAAGTGTAAACCCTGCTTCTATCTCCCAGTCTGCCAGAGAAAAATTCAGATCCATCTGTGTCTCACCCTCGGCGACTTTGCAACGGCAGGTGCTGCACATGCCACCGGCGCAGGAGAACGGCAGATCGAGCCCGGCTTTTTGTGCTGCCGCCAGAATTGTTTCATCGTTGACGTTAACTATGCGCTCTGCACCATCAAGAATGATGGTCACTGGTGTTCCGTTGTTGGTATCTTTTGATTTTACTTTGCTGCGTGGTTTGACTGGAGTACCGTCTGCGCTTGTGAATAACTCGAATTTAATTTTCTCTTTGTCAACACCAGATGCCTGCAGGCCTTGTGAGCAGCCATCAATCATTTCTTTAGGTCCGCACAAGTATATAGCGTTGCATGCCTGTGGCTTTATTAATGCCGAGTCTTCTAAAAGACTGAGCTTCTCTGCGTTTATGCGTCCGTTGAAGATGTCAGCATCCTGTTTTTCACCGGTGAGAACATGTGCAAGCATAAATCTATCGTTGAATTGATTTTTAAGATCATCCAGATCTTCGCGGAACATAATACTTTGTGTATTGCGATTTCCGTAGATTAGCGAAACATGGCTGTTCATTTCATCGCGGAGAACAGATTTTATAATCGACAGGCACGGTGTAATGCCTGAACCGGCAGCAACCAGCAAATAGTTATTTTGTCCGCCGATGTCTGCGGTAAAGCGTCCCTGCGGTGTCATTACCTGACACTGATCACCCACATTAAGGGTGCTGGCATAATTTGAAAAACGTCCATCTTCTACGCGCTTAATGCCAACTTCAATAGTGCTGCTCTTGTGGCTTGAGCAGATAGAATAAGACCGCCTGATATCTTCACCATTTACTTCTGCGCGCAGGGTCAGATACTGACCGGGTTGGAATTGATATAGTTCAGTAAGTTCGGGTGGTACAGAAAAAGACAAAGCAACGCCGTCCGGCTGTGGTCTGATATGGCAAATGGATAGTGTGTGAAACGAAGGCATATCAATGACACTTGAAATATTCAAACGGTTCGCTGCAACTGTTGCACTGATACTGTGCTTTGCACGGCGTTGATCCGAACTCGGATACTTTTTTTGTATTGCTGCTTTTACAGATCGGGCAATTGACATCCGGGCTTGCAAAGAAAGCAGGCTTGTCAGTGCGTGTTTTTTGCGGCGGCGCTATGCCCATAGCTTCCAGTTTCTTTTTGCCATCATCTGTTATCCAGTCAGTGGTCCAGGGTGGTGACATCGACCGTTCTATTCGGGCCTTGAAGCCCGCTTGTTGTAATGCTTCAAGTACAGTCTGCTCTATTACATCCAGTGCAGGGCAACCACTGTAGGTCGGTGATACGTGGGCTATGACCATATCATTCTGAAGCTCCACAGAACGCAAAATCCCCAGATCAGAAAGTGTTAAAAACGGCAGTTCAGGGTCTGGCACATTGGCAGCAATTTTATGTGCAGCCTTGAGATCTACTGAAGTATTCACCACTGTGCTCCAGGATAGGCGCGTTGCACATACTGTAGCTCTGCAAGCAGATAGCCGAAGCATTCAGTGTGTTTTCCGTTGCGGCCACCCAGCTGCGGATAAGTCACTTCCGGTATTGCAAGACTGGCTGTTTCAAACACTTCCTTAATTGTGGCATTCCATTGTGTTTGTATTGTCTCGATGTTTGGCAAAATGCCTTGTTGTATGCATGTTTGTCGCGCATCGTCTTCAATAAACAGCTCGGCAGTGTAGTTGTGCAGCGCGTCCACAGCGTTGGACATTCTGGCTGTACTTTCCTCTGTACCGTCACCAAGGCGGATTATCCATTCGCCGGTATGGCGTACATGGTAGCCAACTTCTTTTAATGCCTTGCCGGCAATACCACACAGAGTCTCGTTGTTGCCTTGCAGTACCCCTGCCCAGAAAGGCTGCATAAATGCCGCAAAATAGAAGTGACGCAACATGGTATGTGCGAAGTCTGTGTTGGGTCTTTCAACCAGCAGACAGTTGGTGTATTCACGATCGGTTCGGAGATAGGCGAAGTCGTCCTCTGTGCGGCCTTTGTTCTCCAGAGAGGCTGCGTAGGTATAAAGCGCTCGCGACTGGCCGATCAGATCCAGTGCCATGTTGGGCATAGACAGATCTTCCTCAAGCATCGGTGCGTGACCGCACCATTCAGACATGCGGTGGCCGAGTATTAGATGATCATCGGCAATTTGCACTACCGTTTTTATCAGAGCATCGCGGGTTTTAGTATCTTGCACCACTACATATGTCCCACTTCATCGGGTATATCGTAGAAGCTTGGGTGCCGGTATATTTTGTCAGATGCCGGATCAAAGTTTTCGTCGGACAGGGCGGGGTCGCTGGCGATAATGTCTGCAGCCGGAACCACCCAGATAGAATTGCCTTCCTCACGGCGGGTATAGACATCGCGGGCCGCCTGCATAGCCATTTTTGCGTCAGCTGCGTGAAGGCTGCCGACATGTTTATGGTTAAGACCGTTGCGCGGTCTGATAAAGACTTCCCACAAGGGCATTAACTGCTGGCCCGTTTTTGCATCGTCACTCATGTCAGGCCGCCTTGTGGTCTGTTTTATTGGCCGCTTTACGGGCGTGTGCGATTGCTGCTTCACGCACCCATGCTCCGTCGTCCCAGGCTTTTCGGCGAGTATTGATGCGGTCCTTGTTCATCATGCCGTGACCTTTCACCACACGCCAAAATTCATCCCAGTCAATTTCTCCAAAGTCGTAGCCCCCTTCGCCCTTGTTTTTGCTTTTATTCCATTTGAGATCCGGGTCGGGCATTTTCAAGCCAATCAGTTCAGCCTGTGGCACGGTGGCATCAACAAATTTTTGCCTAAGTTCATCGTTAGTAAAGCGTTTGATTTTCCACGTCATTGACTGGTCCGAGTGCTGGCTGTCTGAATCAGGCGGGCCAAACATCATCAGTGACGGCCACCACCAGCGGTTTAATGAATCCTGTGCCATTTCCTTTTGTGATTCGTTGCCTTCGGTAAGTGTAGTCATGAGCTCGTATCCCTGACGCTGATGAAAGCTCTCTTCTTTACAAACGCGGATCATCGCACGTGCATAGGGACCGTAGGAGCAGCGGCACAGTGGCACCTGATTCATAATTGCCGCACCGTCTACCAGCCATCCGATAGCACCAATATCAGCCCAGGTGGGAGTCGGGTAGTTAAAGATTGAAGAGTATTTGGCAGCGCCACTGAGCAGTTCTTCTGTCATCTGTTCTCGTGACACGCCGAGTGTTTCGGCTGCTGAATAAAGATACAAACCGTGGCCACCTTCATCCTGTACTTTGGCAAGCAGCGCTACTTTGCGACGCAGTGACGGTGCACGGGTTATCCAGTTGCCTTCGGGCAGCATGCCGACAATTTCTGAGTGAGCATGCTGGCTGATCATGCGTATCAGCGTTTTTCTGTACGCCATTGGCATTGGATCGTTCGGTTCTATTTTTTCCTCAGCATCTATGCGTGCCTGGAATGCATCGAGAAACTCCTGCGATTCATCGATTTCATTTTCTGCACCTATCAGGCCTTGAGAGTACATGGCTTAACCCCTGCTCCATCTGTTGTCGGCTTGTTCTGGTATTTCGTCAATAGGTTACAGAAATTGAGTAATAATTACAAATATTGTAACATAAACACCAAATTGGCAGTCAGCGTGCTATCGAGTTCTGTTACGGTGAATCTGACTCTTCGATAGTTGACCTTAATGTGGGAATGCAAGTTTGACCCCGGTAAGTTACAAAAAAGAGGCTGATCATGCCTGGGTTATGGTCAATAACCCGCCAGTGAACGCCACTTCACGTGAGGTGCGTGCGGGTTTACGGGATGCGGTCAGTAAATCTGTGCGGGACGGTTGCCGTACCGGCATGATCATTTGCAAAGGTAAAACCTTTGTCGCGGGTGGCGATATTTCAGAATTCGGCAAACCCCCGCTTGAGCCGCATTTGCCGGATGTATATCAGCATATTGAGCGCAGTCCGGTTATTTGGGCGGCAGCACTTCACGGTACGGTTCTCGGCGGTGGTTTTGAATTGGCGATGGCGTGTCATATACGAGTTGCGTTGCGAGGTTCACGCTTCGGATTGCCTGAAGTGAATTTGGGTTTGGTGCCCGGTGCTGGTGGTACTCAGCGACTGCCGCGACTGGTGGGTGCTGAACTGGCTGCTGATCTTGCCAGCAGCGGCCGTATGATTGAAGCCGAATCGTTGTTTGCCGCAGGTGGGCTCGATGCAATAGTTGATGAATCCCTTGTGGATCAGACACTGTTAATACTGCAGTCAACTGTTGCTCAGCCACTGTCAGTCAGTGAACGAGTGGTCATGCCTGTGACTGATGACTTCTTTGAAACTTATAAGCTGCAAACAAAGAAAAAAGCCAAAGGTGCTGATGCACCATTGTTAAACCTCAATGCCGTTCAATGGGCCTGCGAAACGGATTTTGGTGATGGCCAGGTGCGTGAACGAAAACTACACCTGGAATTGCGTGATAGTGATCAGTCCGTTGCATTGAGACATGTATTTTTTGCAGAACGCGCGGTTTCAAAGCCAGATGCAATTAAAGATGTGGCGGCTAATCAGGTTGAGTATGTCACCGTTGTTGGTGGCGGACTGATGGGCGCGGGTATTTCTGCTGCCTGCCTAAATGCGGGGTTTAAGGTGCATCTGCTTGAAGTAGATAATCAATCTGCGAACGATGCAAAGGAACGCGTAAGTGATTTGCTTGCCGGGGCGTTGAAGCGTGGAAAAATTACTCAACGGGTATTTGAGAAACAGATTAAAAGTTTTAGCTGTGGCAGTGACTATCATGCAGCTAACAATACGGATATAGCTATTGAAGCGGTGTTTGAAGATCTTGCGGTTAAAAAGCAGGTCTTTAAAAAACTGGCCGAGCATATCAGTGCGGATGCTGTGCTCGCTACCAATACCTCTTATCTTGACCCGGAGTTAATAGCCGAAGGTATTAGTTATCCTGAGCGGATTGTTGGACTGCACTTTTTTTCACCGGCGCACATTATGAAATTGCTGGAGATTGTCAGAACCCGTACAACCAGTGCAGAAGTTCTGGCTACTTCATTTGAATTTGCTAAACGTCTCAGGAAAGTCGGTGTTCTGTCTGGTGTGTGTGATGGTTTTATAGGCAATAGAATACTTGCGGCTTATCGCCGGCAGGGTGACTACCTGCTTGCCGATGGTGCGACTCCCGCACAGGTAGATGCGGCAATGCGCGCTTACGGTATGCCTATGGGGCCTTACGAATTGCAGGATCTTACCGGTCTGCAAATAGGTTGGGCAAATAGAAAACGGCAACAGCCTGACCGATCTCCTGATGAGCGCTACGTAAGTATTGCAGACACATTGTGTGAGCAGGAACGCTTTGGTCAGCGCGCCGGTCGTGGTTGGTATCGATATCAGGCTAATGATCGGACACCGATTGTTGATGATGAAGTTACTCAGGTGATTAAAGATTATTCGACCCGGCAGGGCATAGTAAGACGATCGTATACTGAGCAGGAAATTCAGAACTCAATGATTGCAGTGATGGCTAATGAAGGAATGCGAATACTCGACGAGGGGATTGCAGAAAGAGCTTCTGATATCGACATGGTGAAAATACATGGCTATGGATTCCCCCGCTGGCGTGGTGGGCCGATGCATGCAGCGCAGGTGCAAGGGCATGGCACAGTGATCAAGTGGTTAAATGAAGTCGACAGGCAAAGCCCGAATAGCTGGGTGATTGCCAGTTGTTTTGGCAGCTGATCAATTTGAATAGCGCAGAAATTTTGCTCCTTAATAACAGATCAATATGAATGTAGAGAGCTATATCGCAGGACGATGGATTGCACCGGGGCAAGCTGCGCAGCCAATTAAAAGTGCGGTTAGTGGTGAGGTAATCGCAACCGCGGGGTGCAATCAGTTTGATACTGATGCTCTGTTATCAGTTGCCCGAGAGCAGGCTGGCCCGGCACTTAGGGAAATGACATTTCATCAGCGTGCGAATGGCGTTAAAGCGCTTGCGACATTGTTAAACGACAATAAAGACGTACTGACGGAACTGTCTTTCCATACTGGCGCTACCAAAAGTGATTCGTTTATTGATATTGATGGTGGTATCGGCACCCTGTTTGTTTTTGCCTCCAAGGCAAAACGGGAGTTGCCGGATGATCGTATATTAATGGATGGTGACACTGAAGCACTTTCGCGTCACGGATCATTTTTAGGGCAGCACCTGTACACTTCCAGACAGGGTGTGGCAGTACAAATTAATGCGTTTAATTTTCCAGTCTGGGGAATGCTTGAAAAACTCGCACCGGCATTGCTTGCCGGAGTCCCGTCTATTGTCAAACCTGCGACAATAACTTCGTATTTGACTGCAGCATGTTTTAAGTTAATGGCTGAAAGCAAGATTTTCCCTGACGGAAGCATGCAGCTGATAGTAGGTCGGCCGGATAATCTCTTTGAGAGTCTGGGCTCTCAGGATCAAGTCAGTTTTACCGGTTCTGCGACAACTGCATTGCAGTTGAGATCACATCCGCATCTGCTGCAACACTCAATTGCATTTAACGCAGAGCAGGACAGTCTTAACAGTACTGTGCTGGGTTCAGATGTGGTAGTTGGCAGTGATGAATTTAATCTGTTTGTTAAAGAAATATGCCAGGAGATTACTACCAAAGCTGGCCAGAAATGTACCGCAATAAGGCGAATAATGGTGCCTGAGCATCTGCACGAAGATGTCGCTGGTGCTGTGGTGGCACGGCTTGCTGAGGT
>CAZYRP010000120.1:0-16005 GCA_964649465.1 uncultured Granulosicoccaceae bacterium
GGACGACTCACTAGCCACCAAAACTTCCAGGCTAAATAACCAATAGGAATGATTTATATAAAAAGCAGTACAGCATAGACTTTTCAGTTATAACTCTGAGCCAATCATTCTGTAACGTTATAAGTAGCCAGCTTGGTACTACACTCGCAATATCGTTAAAACTGAAGATTGCCAATGGACCTTGGCCCCACAAAAAGCAAACTCGGGCAAACTCAACCCGGCAGTCATTCAGCCGAGTTAAACCTCACAGATAAAGAATCACTTTACCGGCGTCTTGTTGAGGATTCTATTGACGTAATCTGGACTACCGATACAGACGGTCGATTTACTTATCTTTCGCCACAGTTTAAAACACTTTTTGGCTTTGATCCCGCCACTATAATTGGAAAAACCCATTTCGAATTTATACATCCGCATGATTATGATCATATAGTTAAAGAAGCCGAGAACCTTCGCAAAGGCCACGCACCTGCCAACGTTGAATTTAGACACCTTTGCAGTGACGATACTTATAAATGGGTCGCGGTTAAAGCCAAGCTTACCTACGACTACCAGGGAGTTCCGGTCGGCTCGCAGGGGATTATTCGTGACATCAGAGACCTCAAAATAACGCAATTAGCTTTGCAGGTAGAGCAAAATCGCTCCCGCTTAATCTCAGAAAACGTACCCGGCATGATTTACCGTTATGTGCTTCGTGCGAACGGAAGCGATGCCATATTATATGCGGGCCCCCAATGCCGGGAGTTATTTGAAATAGAACCAGAGGAGGCAATGGAAGATATCAACAAGATGTTTGAACACCTCGATCCTCAAGATTCCATGCTCATGAAAGCCCGCACAGAAAAGTCAGCAGAAAACCTGTCTCTCCTTCGCATGGAATATCGGGTGCGCCTTCCGAAGAAAGGATTATGTTGGCGGCTATCTATCAGCCAACCGGCAAAAACCATTAACGGAGATATTGTATGGGATGGCATCATCTCCGATATTACCGATAGCAAAAATGCCGAGATTCAGTTACAAAACGCAAACGAGCAGCTCGAAAAAACAACAAAGATAAAAGACGAATTCCTGGCCACCATGAGCCACGAGCTGCGCACACCATTAACGGCTATCCTCAGTATCAACGAGGGACTGCAGCAAGAAATGTATGGCCCGATCACAAGTGACCAGGCAAGCAGCTACAAAGTCATACAAGAAAGCGGACAGCATTTACTGGATCTTATAAACGAAGTCCTTGATCTGGCAAAGATTGAATCGGGTTCAGTAGAACTCATTAAAACAGAATTCGATATCAGACGTCTTTGTGAAGCATGCTTAGAGCTTATCTCTCCACAGGCAAAGGAAAAGAATATAGAGCTGTGCTTTGAATCAACTGACGACTTAACCACCCTGGAATCAGATGAAAAACGACTGCGGCAAATACTGGTCAATTTACTAAATAACGCTGTCAAATTTACAAACTCTGGTGGCAAAATTTCGCTAAAAGTGCAG
Organism: uncultured Granulosicoccaceae bacterium; assembly: GCA_964649465.1. Classification (GTDB taxonomy): domain Bacteria; phylum Pseudomonadota; class Gammaproteobacteria; order Granulosicoccales; family Granulosicoccaceae. The sequence goes on from CAZYRP010000120.1 coordinate 1,492, forward strand.
AAAACGAAACCGTCCGACTCAAACACTGCTGAATATCTGCGCTTTTCTGTTACTGACAATGGCATTGGTATGGACGAATCAGCAATGGATACTTTATTTGAGCCATTTTCTCAGGCCCAGACATCGCTCAATCGTGAGTACAACGGTATCGGGCTCGGGCTGGCTTTAGTAAAGAAATTTACCGAACTTTTATCAGGCAAAGTGTGTGTAAAGAGCACAGTCGGCAGTGGCACTTGCTTTTGCATAGATTTGCCGCTTACGCACAGTAAGCCATCACGCAGTTACTCTGCCAGGGACCAAACACCGGCAGAACAGGAACAAGAAGACTATACAAAAACACTTTATGCAAATAACAAAAAAGATTCAGTCGTAGAGGTACTGCTCGCCGAAGATAACGACGCCGTAGCCGTCTCTACTACACGATATTTAGAACTCACCAATTGCCGTGTACGCAGGGTTTGCAACGGCAAAGATGCAGTGATCGCGGCTAACGAAAAAATACCAGATATCATCTTAATGGACATTCAAATGCCGGGCGTCGACGGATTGGAGTGTATAAAACGCCTCAGACAATATCCTGCTCTGGAAAAAACTCCGGTAATCGCCGTGACCGGACTCGCGATGCAGGATGACAGCGCACGTTGCCTCAACGCAGGTGCCAACCGGTATCTCAGTAAACCATACCGTATGCAAACTCTGTTAAAAGTTATGCAGCAATTACTGCAACCATCGAACACCTCAGAAACTGAATCGCAATCTACTACCAGCTCAAAACGGACGTCCAGGGAATTGTCAGCCTAGTCGCTGCAACGCACTAACCAACAACAGCAGCAACAATCCCAATAGCAAGTTAGCCAACACAATCTGACGTATCCTGTTCATAGCAGCACCTGCATCCGGCCAGTTTTCACTTTTAACCGCTGCAACAAATGAAGGGTAGATTTTGTAGTACAAGTAGACAAACAGCACCACCATCAACCATCCAATCAAATGCATTAAGTGCACATAAGCCGGCACATTGGCGAACCCCTTAAACCAATTGAAGATCAACCAGTAACCACTGATCATCAAAATGACAATTGCCATCCACACCCACGGGAAAAAACGCTTGAACACACCGGCCCAGAGCATCAGACGTTGTGGTGGCTCAAGCAAACTGGATGATGGTCTCAGTACAACATAGGCGAAAAATAAACCACCAACCCAAATCACAGCAGCCACAACATGCAAGGCAATAGCAACAGCATTCATTTAGTCACTCCACCGGATAGTTACTTTCAGAGTCACTATTGTATCCTGAATCAATTACAACCAGACGCTACGAGCAAACATCTCGCAATCATTTCTAACCCACAGCGTCACTGGACATCCACTTATTGATTGCCAACTTTCACAGTGACAACGCCCCGTGTCGAAGACCCTGGCATTGCGACAATTCTTTCGTATCGGCGAACGTCATTCTGCGAGCAGCGAACGCCACGCCCACGATAATTAGCATGGGTACCAGCGCACAAACCGGATCCCAGCTGGCGATTCGACGGTTTTAGCTGACATTTCGGCATCTTGACAAAGCGCCAAGACCCCAGACAAAAGTACAGTTTTGCTATACCTGAAAGCGTTTAATCCAATACTATACTTACAAATGTAGCGTATTGCTGTCTTCCAGCCGATACTCGCCCCACATTCAAGTAGGGGTACACGCAATGAAATTGTTTTCACGCATCACCAAAGCATTAACACTCGGCCTTATATTCAGCCTCGGATTCCCGGGCAGCCATGCGTTTTCCGCCGGGCTGTTAGTCCCATCATCGACAGTCAGCGGCAACAGTCTGCAAATTAAATCTCACGATGTCTCCGTAGCGGTAGAAGACGGATATGCAATCACCGAAGTCAATCAGGTTTTTCATAATCCTCAAGCGAACGATTTGGAAGCAACCTATCGATTTCCAGTACCGGATAAAGCAGCGGTATCAGAATTTACCGTCTGGATCGACAACCAGCCGGTCATTGGCGAAGTACTGGAGAAACAAAAAGCACGCACCGTATACGAAGAAGAAAAAGCCGCAGGCAGAGAGACAGGCCTGGCTTCAAAGAACAAGCACTATAACTTTGAGGTAAGAGTAACCCCGGTACGTGCAGGGCAGGACACACGTATTCGACTGGTTTACATGCAAAGCGTAGATCTGGATACCGGTATTGGACGCTATGTATACCCACTGGAAAATGGTGGTACCGACGATGCCGCAAACTCTTTCTGGTTGGAGGAGGCAGCGGTACAAGAGAGGTTTTCGTTCGATTTTAAACTACGTTCGACCAATCCGGTCAGCGGTATTCGACTGCCGGCTCACCCACAAGCCTCGATTTCCAACACAGACAGTCAACAATGGCATGCTTCGATGGTGAATACCTCTATCGGTGGCAATAACCTGTCGATCGAACTGGAACCCCTGGCTACTGACGCCGCTTCAGAAAACGAACTGCCAGCAGTGTCTAACCAATTAACCGGTGTTGCAGGATCCCTGGATACCGACATCGTTGTGTACTGGCGACTGGCAGCAAATACACCAGCGTCAGTGGACCTGGTAACACACAAGCAGGCAGATAAAGCCAATGGCACTTTTATGTTAACGCTGTCACCAGGTGATGATCTGGCACCAATTACAGAAGGTCGGGACTGGGCGTTTGTATTGGATATGTCAGGTTCAATGAAAGGGAAATACGCATCACTGGTCGACGGAGTACAACGCGCACTTGGCAGACTAAGCGCGCAGGACAGATTCAGAATATTCCGATTTAACAACAGCTCTGAAGAGATAACACGCGGCTGGGTTAACGCTGATGAATCGCAGGTAAAACACTGGAGCCAAAAACTCGCAGCCACCCAGGTAAGTGGTGGTACCAACCTTTATGCAGGCATAGAGAAAGGGCTGCGCGCACTGGAAGCTGACAGAACCAGCGTTATTGTGCTGGTAACTGATGGAGAGGCTAATGTCGGTGTTACCGAGAAAAAACAATTTTTGAAATTGATGGAAAAAAGAGACGTCAGACTTTTTACAGCAGTCATGGGTAACGGTGCAAACCGCCCCTTACTTGAAGCAATGACGGAAGTCTCAAACGGATTCGCAATTAACGTTTCTAACAGTGATGACATCGTTGGAAAACTAATGGAGTTCACCTCAAAGGTAACTCATGAAGCCATGCACGATATCGAGTTAAAAATTACCGGAGTTGAAACCCGCAATCTGACTCCAAAGATCACCAAAACACTTTATCGTGGTGAACAGCTGACAGTACTTGGTCACTACCAGGGCAGCGGAGAAGCCGAGGTTACACTCAGTGCAAAGGTGTCAGGCGAGCGCAAGACTTACAGAACTCGTTTTACGCTTCCACAACAGGATGCACGCAATCCGGAGATCGAAAGACTTTGGGCTTATGCAAGTATTCAGGATATGAAAGATATGATTGACTACCTCGGCGACGAAAGTGAATACCGCAGCGCGATCATAGATACAGCTGTAAATTACGGACTCGTGACTGACTATACGTCGATGGTTGTAATGCGAGATGAGCAATTTGACGCACGTAATATCGAACGTAAAAATCGCGATCGCCGAAATACAGAAACGACAGCAAGTACGTTACGCCAATCACAGCCGGTGCGGACGACACGAGTTGATCAATCATCACCAGCATTTAATACGCCGAGACCAAGCCATAGCAGTGGCGGTGGCAGTGGTGGCGGTTCGATGGGGGCCGGGCTCATAGCGCTATTACTGCTGCTTTTACCGTTGGCTACCAAAAATAGAGAAAATCGCGCCATGGAACCTGGGCGGTAGAAATCTGCGTAGCGAGAACGCGCCATGGCGAAGGCGTTTCTACGATCATTTGAGGCACATAGTCGTTCGAACGTAACGAAAATAATCGATGAAAAAGCACCGTCAGGGCGCGTTCACAGCAGGAGAGGTTCTGCCGCGCAGGACTCCCGGCGCAGTATTTAGCCGAAAGACACCAGCCCTGCGACAGCAGGGCTGGTTTAGAAGTTGAGAATTTTCAAAAAGCAATGCATCTTTATATGCAGCATCTGAAACACCTATAGCTGTGAAAGTTTTATAATTAACAACCGCCACCAGAACCGGAGAAAGCATGCAAACCGTCAACGCATTGGACTGCAGTGCAGAATCCTCCCCAATCCCTGCAAAGTCATTAAAAGCTAAAGCGTGGCTAAAAGACGATGTAAGCCAAAGCGACTGGCTCTTCAGACTCGATGACGAAATTCTGCAAGAACTCGATCAGCTAGCTCAGACCCTTCAGCCAGATACCGAACTAAGTGAGCTTAAACCCGCCAATTTCCAGCTGCCAAAAAGCCGCCAACTTTTCAAAGATATTAAGCACACGCTCGACAATGGTATCGGCTTTGCGGTGGCAGACCGTTTGCCAGTCGAAAAATATGATCCTGACATACTGGTACAAATTTTCTACATTCTCGGTACATTTGTAGGGAGACCGGTTGCACAAAAGCACAATGGCGAGATGATTTACAGCGTCAGAGATACCGGTAAAAAATTCCAGTACGGTGTACGCGGTTCATGGACCAACGTCGAACTCAACTTTCACACAGACAATGCCTTTGGTAGCGCGCCACCTGAATATGTTGGCTTGTATTGCAAGCATCCGGCAAAATCCGGCGGCATAAGCCGCTTTTGCAGCCTGTATTCACTACACGACAAACTGCGGGAAATTAATCCTGACGCTCTCAAGCGGTTATACGAACCAATGTACTTCGACCGCCAAAAGGAACATGGTCACGATGACCCGCCGGTAACCTACGCACCTTTTTTTAGCTGGCAAAACGAACGTCTTAACGCGAGAGCAAATACATCACTGGTGCGAAAGGGCTACCAGGTAGCCGGTGCCACAATAGATGAAAGACTGGATGACACGCTATCTTGTATGGATGAAGTCAGTGCAGCACCGCAATTCTGGTACGAAGCCGCACTTGAACAAGGCCAAATCCAATACCTTAACAACAGCGAAGTCGGCCACTACAGAAGTGAATTCGCAGATCACGAAGAGGAACACAAAAAACGCCACCTATATCGGTTGTGGCATCGCGACTCCGGTGCTGCTAGCTACCACGGAAACTAGATTATTACCAAGCAAAGTCACCGCACCAGGTTAACAGGCCAGAGTCGTTACTCTTGTGTGAATAGCCCCTTTTGGGTACTTGCCTTACTCAGTCGCGCTCGGCATCCGCATCGGCCATGCGCTCATCGCTGTAGCGGTTTCCAACAATTGTTTTTTCGTTAATCAACGCATCGAGTTGAGCTACGGTATCAGCAGATAGTGTTACCACTGAAGCTCCGGCATTTTCTTCCATAAAATCTATGTGCTTGGTGCCCGGTATAGGAATGCTGTTATCACGATCGAGCAACCATGCAAGTGCAAGTTGCGCCATGGTGCAATTGTTCTGCTTTGCTATCTCAGCAAAAGGCACAAGCACTTCGCAGTTTTTGCGAAACGCCTCTGGCTCAAAGCGCGGTCGTGCGATCGTAGTACGTAAATCACCATCAACCATCTCACTTACATCAGTGGCGGCTCCGGCTAAAAATGCTCTGCCCAACGGAGAAAAAGGCACCATGGCCACATTCAATTCATCACAGACATCCAGTATTCCACGCTCCGGAGTTCTGGACCACAGCGAGTACTCAGACTGCAATGCAGCAATCGGGTGAACCGTGTGAGCACGCCGCAAATTTTCACTGCACACCTCGGACAAACCAATTTCACGCACCTTACCCTGCTCTACCAATTTGGATAACGCACCGGTGCTCTCTTCAATCGGGATATTCGGATCAACCCGATGCAGGTAATACAAATCAATTACATCAGTACGTAAACGCTTAAGGCTGTTTTCACAGCTTTGCATGATACCGTCCGGGTCACCGTTGATTCCGTCCCGGGACAATCCGCATTTAGTAGCCAAAATATATTCGTTGCGTCGCCCTTCCAGCGATTTGCCAATTAGCTCTTCGTTATGACCCGATCCATAAACCTGTGCGGTATCCAGAAAGGTATAACCCACATCAAGCGCTTGATTTAGCAAACGACCGGACACTGCATCATCTGCTTTTCCGTAACCCATAGACATATTCATACAGCCCAGACCAACTTCCGAAACCGACAATGATCCAATAGTTCTGTTTTTCATAATAAAAGCCTGCTTTAGGAATACCGCAAAACCACACAATTCAGGAACGAATCTTTACGACCGCAGTTTACTCACTGCGGACCTGATTTTAAAACCAAATAGTGCAAATAGAGTGGCGGCTACAACCAGTACGCTTAACAACACTTTGGAATATACTTCCATCGCACCTTCGATCAGCAGCGCATGAACCACTGTGCCGGTCACGATCACGGTCACCAGCGTTTTATGACTCCATCTAAAGCTACGCGGCCGCAGACTCAGCTTACGGCGTAAGGCGGCTAGAAATGCTGCAACAAATGCCGCCCACATTGCCAATACACCCCACACAGAAAACGGTGTTGGAGACACAAACAGCAGCGCATCGATCACATCAGGCGGACTTGTGATCCAGAGTCCCGCGACATGAATTATTATCAACAGCACTAAAGCGCTGCCGACCCATTGGTGTATTCGCCGCCCTCGCCGGCCTGAACAACCCGGCAGGTATCCGGCCGCTAACATCGGTTGAAATAGCAGCAGGGTCATAGCGAATACACCGGCAAAGCCCGCAACAATATACACAGGTGATCGATATACATGCAGGGGACTAAGTGCAGCAGCACCTACAGCCAGCGCCACCACCGCCAGTGCAACCACCAGTAGTGCAGTTGTCGAGATAAAAACATTACCGACCTTGCTCATTTGCTTCTACACAAACTTCCAGTCGTCGCACCCGATGAATTTATGCAGGTTGCAGAACGAAGTGCGCACTCAGGCTGGTATCTTTTGAGCTCGACATCACCGGACGCAGGAAAACCGTTTCGAAATCACCGCTGTCATAAGCCAGATGACCGTGCGCCTGACCGAATGCCGGAACAATCTGTGGCATCTCCAGCCGGAACTCACCATTTTCATTCGTGAGAGTTGCCCCATGACTTTGCGGGTCACGCTCATGGCCTTCAGTTGTGTGCGCCCATATTTGTATACGCTGGCCTGCAAGCGGAGATCCGTCAACAGCACTACGCACGGTACCATTCATCCAAAACCCGCCACCACCAATCCGATCCACAATGGGCGCATCGGGACGATAGTTGTTAGACCCGCCACGCATCGATTTGGTTGGTGCAACACTTTGCGCGAGTGCTGGGATAACACTACCAGACAAGCCAGTTGTCATAACAACACCGGCAGTCAATAATTTACGACGGCTTACTAAAACGTTTGTCATCGGGAGTTCTCAATCAATCGCGAATACGCGTTTCCTTACTGTTGAAGTCTAGTATCTCACATTCATAAAGGTGCGCAGAATAGCTTCGCGATGTTCGACAAAAAAAGACGGATCTGCACCGATTGATGTAATCGGTTCTGCCATTCATTTAGAACCGCAAACTACCACTTGATTTAGCGCCAGATACTGAGTAATAATCTGGTATACTAGAATTCAAGCTTAAGGAGGTAAGCTCGGCATTCCGCAGCAATAACATGAATGCCTGTTTTGCTTTTTATAAGCAAATCAAAGACATTCAGGAACAAATCCGCTGTTTAACGGGTGCATCTATCACTGCCCCGTAACCTGATTGGTAACCGGAATTGTCTGGTTACTTTATTTTTATAGAGAGGAAAAATTATGTACCGCAAATTATCCGCATCACTGATTGCAGCAGTTGCCGCACTCGCATTGGCAAACCCCGGCAATGCCGCAGAAAAGTGGAGAGCCTGGAATATCCACAATGACGGTCACCCAAACACTGCTGCAATGGACAAATTTTCAGAGCTTGTAGACGCAGCCACAGAAGGCGAAGTCAAAGTGGAAGTATTCCACGGTGGTGTCCTTGGTTCACAACCGGATGCACTGGAACAGGTTCGCCTCGGCGCCATTGAAATCGGCAACTTCAACCTTGGCCCAATTGGTCCGATGGTTAAAGAAGCTAACCTTGTATCACTACCTTTTATCTTTAAAAGCGTGCCACACATGTTCCGCGTTCTTGAAGGCGAAGCAGGTGAAACCATTGCGGCAGCAATGGCTGATGCTGGCGTTCAACCGCTCGCATGGGTAGATGCAGGAGCGCGTTCTTTCTATAGCCAAAAGCCTATCAATACACCAGCTGATGTCGAAGGACTGAAGATTCGTGTCATGAACAACGATCTATACACCTCTATGATCTCAGCTATGGGTGGCAATCCCTCTCCAATGGCTTTTGCTGAAGTACAACAAGCGCTTAAAACCGGTGTTGTCGACGGGGCCGAAAACAACTTCCCGTCTTTCAAAAACGTTGGCCACTTTGAAGTCACTACACACTACTCACTCAGTGAGCATCTTATTATTCCTGAGTGTATTTGCGTAAATACCGAAAAGTTTGCAGCACTGTCTCCGGAACTACAAACAGCTGTGCGCGGTGCTGCTGAAGAAGCGGCTCTATACCAACGTGAACTTTGGGCAGTTCAGTCTGGCCAGGCTCGTAAAGATGTTGAAGCTGCCGGCATTAAGGTCAACGAGATCGCTGATAAAGGACCTTTTCAGGAAGCAATGGTTAAGGTCTATGATGACTACCTGGCTGCCAACCCTGATATGAAATCACTGGTAGAGATGGCTCAATCCACTGAGTAGTCCACGAACTGTCAACTGAATAGTATTTCAGCTGAAAAGCCTTTAGCGCCCGACTCCGTAAAGGACGTCGGGCGTTTTTTTAACGACCGGAACACCAGACGAGAACACTCAATGAGTGAAGCACAGAAACCGTCGACCTTCCTGCACGGTATGGACAAAGCTTTTAACCTGCTGTCCCGCATCTGTCTGATACTGGCAGGCACAGACCTTGTTGCAATGACGCTTATGTTTGCATGGCTGGTTTTTGGACGTTACGTTTTAAACGATACACCCACCTGGGTGGAACAGGTTTCACACCTGCTGCTAATGGTCATTGCGTTTCTGGGTGCTGCGGTCGGCGTGCGTCAGGACACACACTTGTCTGTTGTTCTGTTCCGCAGCGCAGTACCGTCCTGGATACGCACGGTATTCGTTTTTATAACCGATGTCTTAATGGCAGGCTTCGGTGGCTTTATGTTTTGGTACGGTCTTGAGCTAACGCAATTTAAGTGGAAAACCCTTATCCCGTTGATACAGGTATCAGAAGGCTTCCGCTCACTGCCATTAACAATCTGTGGAGCACTGGTCTTCCTGTTTTCCACAGGCCATCTCATCCGTCTGTTGCTTGGTCAGGACAAGCGCGTGGATAGCATAGAATAAGAGAAAATCATGGGACTTATGCTACTACTCGGGGTATTCGCCCTGTGTGTCATCATTGGCTTACCAGTTGCGTTTGCATTAGGTATCGCCGCCCTTGCCGCCTTCTGGCATGAAGGATTACCGCTTCTTATTGTCTTCCAGCGAATAGTAGCGGGTATCAACGTCTACTCACTAATGGCAATCCCGTTCTTTATATTCGCCGGTGAACTGATGTTCCATGGTGGCATTGCGATGCGACTTGTACGCTTTGCACAAAACGCAGTCGGTGCGGTGCGCGGTGGTCTTGGCATTGTAAACGTTTTTTCGTCAATGCTGTTCGGTGGTATATCCGGATCAGCAATCGCCGATATCTCGGCACTGGGCTCCATTCTTGTACCGGTAATGAAAGACAAAGGTTACGATGCCGACTATGCAGTAAATGTCACGGTGACCTCATCGATCGCGGGGATCATCATTCCACCAAGCCACAACATGATTATCTATGCACTGGCTACTGGTGGCGCAGTATCAATTTCCAAACTTTTTCTCGCCGGTGTACTGCCCGGTATCCTGATGTGTATTTGCCTCGCTGTCGCAGCCTATGTCATTGCAGTGAAGCGCGGCTATGGTGCCGAGAAATTTCCCGGCTGGACGGTATTATTGCTGAGCTTTTTCAGCGCTATTCCCGGCTTACTTACGGCAGTAATAATTGTTGGTGGTGTATTGTCAGGTGTTTTCACAGCAACTGAGTCCGGTGCATTCGGAGCACTCTACGCTTTTGCCGTAACCGTACTTGTTTATCGCAGCATTACCTGGGCAAACTTCAAGCTTGCCGTAGTTCAGGCAGTACGTACAACCTCGATGGTGATGATTCTGATCGCCTGCGCTGGCGCTTTCGCCTATATGCTTACCTTCTTTCGAGTGCCGAATCTAACCATTGACTTTTTAACCGGCCTCACCGAAAACCCGATCCTGATTCTACTAATGATCAATGCTGTGCTGCTGTTACTTGGCATGATCATGGACATGGCGGCTCTTATATTGATTTGCACACCGATCTTCCTGCCAATAATGAACACTCTGGGTATTGATCCGCTTCAGTTCGGAATGATTTTACTGGTCAACCTTGGCCTGGGACTTTGCACACCACCGGTGGGTTCATGTCTTTTTGTAGGTTGCGCAGTTGGCAAACTACCCATGGAAAAAGCAGTACGGACCATCTGGCCATTTTATCTGGCTATTTTTGTCGCGCTGATGCTAATCACTTTTGTACCGGCAATATCACTCACCCTGCCTCGTTTGATAGGGTAATGATCACATCCTCGGTCATCAACATACCTCTATGAGAATCAGCCACTATCAGGCATAGTTAACACAAGAGAAAATCGGAGGAATACCTGTGGATACAATTAATATTCAATTCACCTTGTTCTCGGCTTTTTATTCGCCGTTAATCGCTACTCTTTCCGGTGAATTTCTAAAAAAAGAAGGGCTGCACGGAGAATGGTCAGTAGCCGCCGCCGGTACTTCAGCACTGACCGCACTGGAAGATGGTTCCGCCCACGTTGTGCAGTCAGCACTGAGTCAGGGAATTACCGCAATTTCCGATGGACAGCAAAGCAATATAAGACACTTTGCTCAGGTTAATGAAATGGATGGTTTCTTCCTGACCGCCAAGAACCCGGATACTGATTTCAATTGGAACAAACTGGAAGGTGCTAAGGTAATTCTCTTTGGTGGTGGCCAGCCACTGGTTATGTTCAAGTATGCCTGCCATAGAGCCGGAATAGACTTCAATAAAATCGACGTTGTCAATGTAGGTGGTGCTGCCGCAATGGACGCCGCATTCCGTGAAGGCAAGGCCGACTATGTTCAGCAACAAGGGCCATTTCCGCAACAACTTGCCGCTGACGGTCTTGGTCATATTGTGGCCCAGGTTGGAACACAAGTCGGGCTCTGTGGCTTTTCAAGTCTTGCAGCAACTACAGACTGGCTAGCTACTGACATGGCCAAAGCATTTGTTCGCGCTTACAAAAAAGCACGACTTTACATGAACGAGGAAAAAGCTACCGAGATAGCACGTGCTCAACAGGAGTATTTTCCGGATATTGACAGCGAGGTATTGACCGACTGCATCGCCACCTATCAACAACTGGGTAACTGGTCACCTCATATTGAAATCACTGATACAGCCTATGAGGCGACACTGGATATCTATCAATATGCCGGTGGACTAAAACAACGTTACGCCTACGACGATGTTTGCAGCAGGCCACCTGCCGCCTAGAGTTCAGAGTTCAGAGTTCAGAGTTCACTAACGAGCACACCGAAACCCAACCATGTCGAGCCCGATGTCGGGTGGGTTGCCGTGCCGGTAGCTGACTCTTAAGCAATAGTTATTATTACCCCAGCCTCCCCCGCGGATAACCTGCTGGCCCGGGTTACCCGGAAACAGTGTTGAAGTCCACTCCCATACGTTGCCAGCCATATCTTCAACGCCATAGGGAGAGGCTCCCAATGGATACGACCCTATTGGTGATGTATACGCAAAACCGTCAGCTGTCGATGGAGCACAGCACTTGTCCGTTCCGTAGTTCGCAAAGTGACTTTGCCTGCTTTGATCCGGCTTGACGTTCCCCCATGGATAGCGACGACCATCTTTGCCACGTGCTGCAAACTCCCACTCAACTTCCGTCGGAAGCCGCGCACCCTGGAACATGCAAAACGCCAGTGCGTCTCTGCCAGAAACCTGCGTCACCGGATGTAAATCCAGTTGCGCAATTGATGTATCAGCACCGCGAGGTTGTCTGTAGTTAGCGACCGGATCTGTGCGCCATTTTCCGTTCCAGACAAAAGCCCTGCCATCCCTTTCTACATCAGTTTTGTAACCGGTTTTTTCTATAAAGCTACTAAATGCTTTATTGGTTACTTCGTACTTCATAATTTCGAACGGAGCTACTTTTCGACTCACCGGTGCTTCATTAGCATCACCCAGCTCATCACCCATTACAAATGTGCCACCGGGAACTGCTATCCAGTCGTCGGCTGCAACCGTAAAGCTGAAAACCAAACAGGCAACAGCACAACAATATGCAAGGAATGCGCGACTATTCACCACTACTGACTTTGCCACCACTTATTCCATGCCGGAACGTCGTAAGCATACCGCTGTTGTGTCAGTGCTGTTAATGCACCTATGACATCAGACTTAATCCATGCCGGATCAGAATCACTATTCAAACGTTGCATCAATGCACTGATTGTTGGCTTATCGTCCTGACCAATCCAGCCAACCGCAACAATTGCAGCAACCGACGGATCAAAATGTTTACCGCTGCGATGCGACTTCAACTCAACACCATTTGTTATCAGTGCGGGGTCGACAGTGCCGTGTCCGCTAATGGCCATAGTAGTGAGTAGATACCAATGGATCAGTGCTTCTTTTGACAGTGGCTGACGCGTAAACATAGTGACTTGCGCATCTTCGATGGGATCAGACAACAACTGCGTTACCGCAGCACCAAACTCCGCTGATTTTATATCCGGATGCCGGCCGATTTGTCGGCGCAGTATACGTGAATAATTTGCCGTGCTATTCGGATCATTGATTATTGCAGACATCTCACTGTACAAAGCCCGGACTTTTTCTTCATCGAGCGAACCAGTTTTTTCTACCTCAGGTAACTCTGACCACGGCGCTTCATTTACACTACCCGGCAGCTCACGGGTATATTCCCACAGTGCACCACCGTTCGGATGGTAAGTGCCAATATAGATTTTGTTTTTGTAACTGGTTAGTGAAGTGGGAGCCTGCTCAAAATTTTGTAGAAAATTAAATTTGCCGTTGCCGTAGACCCATAGTCGACCTAAATTCTTCTGACTTTTAAGATGCTGTGAGACCAGCCACAAATTCTCGCCATCTGAATGAAGTGCACGCGGGCGATTGCCTGCGGGCAGTGTTATTTTCTTTGTTTCAGCACCATTAAAATGCATTAAGTTCCGATCATTACCCGTATCAGTAAACCCGAATAAGTCATTTTTATGAACCGTCAATTCATCCACCCTGTCACTTACCGGCCATCCACTCAAAGAAACCGGCTGAGCGTTATCCAAACTAAAAAGCTTGGCTTCTTTTTTTCCGCGCGCCGCAGCACCTACAACGCAGGTATCGTTAAACTGATCAACATTCACCAAACGACTAAATGACGCAGATCCCGCTTCATAGTCGTAGCTGAGCTGCCATGTCTTGTCTGCTTGTTGAGTGTGCAACTGACCGGTCCATGAACCGGTTACCGCAACCAGTTGATCATTGCACTCGTCCATTGCATGCACATGCATGACGCTACCCGACTGCATATACTGCCATTCCCAACGAGAGCCATCGGTTACTGCGTACTCGCCAGTGCCGGCACTTCTACGCGGATCTTCATAAGGCCAGTGAAGCAACCCCCGGTACACTACCGGATTACCAACATCCTGACTAAACAAACTACGCTCATAGTTGAGTTCTTTTGCCGCAGGGGAATAACTATAGATATCAGCGACATTAGTGTCTTTGTAAGGCTGGCTATTCACAAACCAAATCTTGTCGTTGTAGCTGATGAGCTGCGACACTCCAGGCCAGGCTTTCAATTCTGCGACGCGCTCAATCGAATCCGCAGCACTGAGGCCTGGAACGAATAACCAAAGGAGCATTGTCAACCGGAGTACGCGGTTTTTTATTTGACTTGACATAGATTCAACTGGGGCAGGAGCGCAGGAATTTAGGCAGAAACCTTAATATATAGTTCAATCTCTCAAGGTACAATTCCAATTAAACAACAGGTCGATTGTGCGCGCTCAACAAGTGCAACAAAGCAAATCCATACTCCTTGCACTTTTACTGATTACTCTCATCTTTTCAAACGAAAGTATCCCGGGTCTGGCATTTTTCACCGGCTATTTTTTGTAACAATATTGCCGCACGCTAACAACTGTACTAGCCAATGCCGTGGCCGTTGAACCGGCCACTGAATCGACCATTGAATCGGCCATTGAATCGGCCATTGAATCGGCTATGGCCAATACAGTAGTTGTTGAAAATCGGCTCAGATCAGGTTGA
>CAZYRP010000121.1:0-16002 GCA_964649465.1 uncultured Granulosicoccaceae bacterium
AGTGAAAGAAATCATGCAGCGCATGATTCGAAAGCACCTGGGCTGGCTTGTGGTATGGGGTGCGGTATTCGGTGGCTTAATCGGTCTTATATCATCAATTATTTTGCTCTAGGAGTCTGCGCGGCAGTAGCAGAGCTTCTGCCGCGCAGGTTCCTAGGCCGACAGTATTGATGATTACCTGATTTTGCTGTGGCTAGTGGTAGCGTATAAGAGGTCTGAGACAAAAAGGCTGTAGAGAAGAAGCCAGGTGGACGTCTAAAAGCGGCACCGCTAACCGGTGCCGCAATAAAACCCTATCTACTGGTTTACTTCAATAGATGGTGTAGCAGGCTTTGTAAGCGGTGCTGCCTGCTTGGCTGCAGCCGGTGTACCGGGATCACTGGTCGGTGCATCTGCACTGCTAATATTATTGGCGGTGGCAAAATCAGCCAGTTCCTTAAGATACCGGTTGCGGTAGACGAGCTTTTCCTCATCCGTTTTGCCACTGGAATGAGTAATACGATAGTCCCATCCCAGAGCACCTGCGTAGCCGTTAGTAAACCAGCTTTCAAGCATGGTTTCATGATCAGCGTTTGCAAGTCCTTCTACAGGGTATTCACCCATGATCATTGGCTTGTCACCAAAGCCGAGTTCTTCTGGTGATGCGGAGTACGGCCAGTAGTCATTTACCCAGTCATAGATATGTGGCTGATAGAAGTCGATGTCTGTTTCGTTCCAGGCATTCATCCACTTCACAGCAGCGCTGCCGATGGTGACCGGGACATCAGGCGTTTCCTGACGCATTATTTCGATTGTGTCACCAATAAAAGCTTCCATCTGATCGTGCGAAACCGGTTCAAGCTCACCGTTGGGTTCGAAGTCGTTACCACCGTATTTATTGGTTCCAGTCATTGCCCATTCTGGTTCGTTGATTACGTCCCATGAGTGCAGTGCCGAAGCGTGTGGGCTTTTACCAAGGGCCGCGATAAATGGCCGAACGACGTTAGACATTAGTGCTGTGCGCTTGGCATCGTCAACAACGATGTCGTGATAGCCAGTCATCTTAATACCGAATTTTTCACGTGTCGGGCGGAATCCGTCGAACGAGAACATGCAGAACATGACTCTCATGCCGGCGTTATCGACAAGCTCAAGTGCTTTCAATGCATCGTCAATTGCTTGTTGACCTAATTGGTTAGGCGTACCGTTCGCATCAAACGTTATTGCGTCAGTCCAGAATTCCGGCCATACCCACCAACGGATTACTTCTATGCCGTTGGCAGCCATGTCGTTGAGTTCCTGTTCGAACGGCGCAGGATCCGCCGCAACACCTTCTTTCACCCACGGGCCAATACCGCCGAAGTCACCTGAGTAGTGCTTCCACGCGTAGTTGATTCCGTAACTGAATGATTCTTTCAGTTCAGCTGTGTGCACGGAGGTGCACAAAGTCACTGCCATAAACAGTGCTGCAACACTAAACTTGCGCATAAAATCTTTCTCCAGAACTAATGCATATCTGCTGATTCGATGGGTACATATTCGATCAACGGGTTAGTGCAACCTTGCGTTTATATCCATCTAGATAGAGATCGGCAGCGAAACGGGGTTCTTCAGCAACACACTGTGAACTGCTGACTCGATTGCTTCACGTAACCCGGGCATTGCGTGAACAACGTCACAGGGTTCGATACGATTTTTCAAGTCTGCGATACCGTTAAGTTATTGATCTTCGTTTTTGGCGGCTTTGAACAGAATCGGAGTATCCTGTGCTACTTCTTTGGCCGGGGGTGCGGCAGGAGGTTGAGCGTAAAAAACAGGCTCCTGATCATCCACTGTCTTTTCGAATGGTTTTTTCATCTGTACCTGGGTGCCGGACTGCTCTGCTTCCTGCTGTGCTTTGTGCAGCTCTTTTGCCGTTTCATCAGACCATGGCAACTGGTAGGAACGTGGCTCATCTACATTTGGAATTTGTAACCACAGGTAGATGGCTTCGTCTTCTCTCATGATGGAGCTTAGAACCTGCACTTGATCGACATCGTTATGAACAGCTTCCAGCTGTACAGGCTTCGGGCGACTCAGAATGTCATTCAGGCTCGCGTAAGTGATTGGTAACAGTGCAGTAGCACATAGCAGAGCGGTTACTTTTAGTGGCAGAGCCCGTGGCGACCAGATAGCAATAGATGCCAGTACGGCTGCCAATGCGGTTGCTATAACAAACCAATGCGTAGTGACTGTCATGATTTTTTATTGCGTAGTTTTTTCGGCAGGTTATGAACACTGCCGGTAACAAGGCGAGCATCTTCATCAAGGTTAAATCTAAAAACCGTAGATTCCTCGCCCTGATGGGTGAGGTCATGCTTACTTACCAGGATTTGCTTGGCAGATTTTTGGCCGGGGCGCTTCAGGCTTACAACAATAGTTGCAGGTATTGGGTACACACCGGTCGGATTGCGATAAAGATGTACGTTAACCGCGTACTCACCTTTTGGAACTCCGCGGCTGTAAGTAAATTCGTAGTTAAGGCCTGTCAGGTCTGCGGTGTCACCCAGATCATCACGGAGCAAATTGAATATTTGACCACCTTTGTTTGAGTAGCCAACCGGAATATCTCCCGGTGCCTCAACCCAGAGATCAACGTCAGCGTTGATGTCATCGGGCCAGCGCAGCTCGACAGTCATATTGCCGGGAGACTTTGCCGTATCTTCAGCTATTGCTTTGGGATTAATATGCGGCAGGAGAAGCATAACCAGAGTAACAAAGCCTGCAAGCGCCAGCATAATGACATCACGAAACAACGTGGCAGAGCTGTCTTCATCAAACAGGTCATCATCACGCATGACGCTCTACAGCCTCCTGTAAATCACTGATAAGCTGCACAGTGCCACTGGAGAGCATTTGGAAATTCGCCATTAACCAGACATTGAAAATGGATCCGATCAATGTGGTGTACAACGCGGTTGACATACCCTGGATCAGCTTCGATACCATCGGTGCGATGGCGTCGACGTTAGAAGCTGTGTCCGGGTCTACGCCCGACAGTGCGATGATAAACCCCAGCACGGTGCCGATCAGCCCAAGCAGCACCAGTGTGTTAGCCAGATGCCTGACTACTGAAATACGGTGGGACAGACGGAGTCGCATCGAGCCACTAATGCTTGCGCCATCATTGTTATGCAGGAGTAAATGAGCAACTGCTTTTGACTTTAACCCCTGCGGGGTTTTCAGTGCATCAATTTCACTATTGGTTTGCCAGAGTTTTTGCGTACACAACACCAGTCCAACCACGAACACCAGAAAGATAACCACAGACAGATAGGTTTGGTCGGCGTTGATTACCTTGTGAACGTATCCCTGTGACCAGGCAACACCCAGCAATGCAAAGGCAATAACGTTCAGAAGAACATAGCGAAGCATAAGCAAAGAACGGTATGGATTACGTGCCTTGGAAGCGCTATTGTGCTTTTCAGTCGCTTGATTAACATGCAAGCTTTGTGAGTCTGTACTGCTGTAGGCTTT
Source organism: uncultured Granulosicoccaceae bacterium (assembly GCA_964649465.1). GTDB lineage: Bacteria > Pseudomonadota > Gammaproteobacteria > Granulosicoccales > Granulosicoccaceae. The sequence continues at coordinate 3,496 of CAZYRP010000121.1, forward strand.
TGCCATTTTTAGTGCCCCCTGATCGGTCGGCATAACAGCTACCGATTGTAAAAATAGCGCGCGATGCTATAGATAATCCGAGGAGCAGATTAAGCAACAAAACGGTCACTATTGGATCAGAGTGGCGCACCTTTCGTGCCACTTGAAGTGCAGAGTTCGTCACGGTAACGGATGTACCGGGACGTTGCTGAATCTATCTCAGTATCCTTGGTACTGCACTGGCTTGTTTCAAGGCAAAGTGCTCAGGCAGATTTTTTTGCCTGTTGTCTTCGTTCATACAAAATGAATTCGGTATAACCGTTCGGTTGTATTCGACCCTTTAAAGCGAGATCAAGGGATGCCTGAAATGTGACACTGTTTTCGAAGTCCGGTGCCATTGGAGCGTAGTCAGGGTCGTGCTTGTTCTGTTCGTCGACTGTGACGGCGAGTCTTTGCATGGATTCGATAACTTCCTGTTCCGTGAGAATGCCGTGGTGCAGCCAGTTGGCGATATGCTGACTGGAAATTCTCAGGGTTGCGCAGTCTTCCATCAGCCCGACGTCGTTGATGTCAGGAACTTTCGAACAACCGATTCCCTGGCCGACCCAGCGTGCCACATAGCCAAGGATCCCCTGAACATTGTTGTCCAGTTCATTCCTGATTTCGTCATCGGATAAATTTCGATCGAGCAGGGGTATCGTAATGATGTCATCAACACTTGCAGCAACTCGTGACTTGAGCTGGTCCTGACGTTCTTTAACGTTGAGCTGGAAGTAGTGGGTTGAGTGCAGAGTGGCTGCAGTAGGTGAGGGTACCCAGGCAGTACTGCCGCCCTGTTCCGGGTGTGTGATTTTGGATGCAAGCATTTCTGCCATCTGATCCGGTATGGCCCACATACCTTTGCCAATTTGTGCTTTGCCCTGCAAGCCGCAGGCGAGGCCGCAATCTACATTATTGTCTTCGTAAGCCATTAGCCACTTTGCCTGCTTGATTTCGGCTTTAGGCAGCATAGCGCCGGCTTCCATGCTGGTGTGAATGTCATCACCTGTGCGATCGAGGAAACCTGTGTTGATGAAAACTACTCTGTCACTTGCTGCGTTAATGCAGTTTTTAAGGTTGACGGTTGTGCGTCGCTCTTCATCCATAATACCCATTTTTAGTGAGTTCTTTTTTAATGACAGTGCACGTTCTACGCGGTCAAATAATTCCACTGCGAGCGCGACTTCTTCCGAGCCATGCATTTTTGGTTTTACGATATAAACCGATCCGGTGCGGGAGTTACTGAAGTTATTGTTGTTGTTTTGTAAGTCATGGCTGGCACAAAGCGAAGTGACCATGGCGTCTATTAGTGTCTCTGGAACTGGCTCGTTGTTGTAGGTTATGGCATCAATTTCACACTGGCTGCCAACGTTTCTCACCAGCAGAACACTTCTCCCCGGCAGGGTGAGTGTGCTGCCATCTGCCGCTATATAAGTACGGTCCTGTGCCAGTACACGATCAACTGTTTTACCGCCTTTATCAAATGAGCACTTCAGAGTGCCTTGCATCAAACCAAGCCAGTTGCGATAAACCTGGCATTTGTCTTCTACATCAACCGAGGCGACAGAGTCTTCGCAATCCATTATTGTGCTGATCGCAGATTCAAGATGAACATCTGAAAGTGATGCAGCATCGGTCTTACCGATGGGGTGTGTCGCATCAAAGTTAAGTTCCAGATGCAGATTGTTTTTACATAGCAGAATTTTTTCAGGCTTATTATCTGCTCCTGTATAACCTTTAAATTGTTCCGGGTTCGCCAGCGTTGTATTGGTTGAATTAGTTTCTATTTTTAATGAACCGCCATCAACTCTATAGGCACTGACATCTTTGTGTGATCCCTGCTGCAACGGGAAGTGCTGGTCGAGAAAAATTTTCGTAAAGGCTACAACCTTTTCACCGCGCTTCGGGTTGTAGGCACCTGCACGGGTTGCACCATCGTCCTCAGGTATTGCATCTGTGCCGTATAGTGCATCGTAGAGGCTGCCCCATCTTGCATTGGCGGCATTCAGAACAAACCTGGCGTTGTCGAGTGGCACAACCAGCTGAGCCCCTGCGATAGTTGCAATCTCGGGATCGACATTGCCGGTGCTGATTTTAAACGCTGCAACGTCCGGTTCCAGGTAGTTTATAGACTGCAAATAGCTTTTATAACTGCCTGCGTTAAACGCAGTATTATCTCTGTGCCACTGATCGATTTTTTCCTGTATTGCATCGCGGGTAGCAAGGTGGGTTTTAATTCGTGGAGTGAAATCAGCAATTATATTTTCAAGCTCAGAAAAGAAATGCTCTGTTGTGACATTTGTTCCCGGGCAAACTTCGTCTCGCACCAGCTGATACAAAGGCTCGGCAATACTTAGCTTCCCGTGTTTGATCTGATTCACTGGTATGGATCCTTATTGGTGGAGGAGTTTGCAAAGAACTGCGATTCTTAACTAGGTTAAGAATCCGGAGTGCTGCAGCGCCTGGTTGCAGTATTGGGCTGCGGTTACGGGTTGCGGCACTAGTAAGTGAAGCGAATTCCTTGCCGTCCAACGATGCGGGCCGGAAGAATCTATTGCGCTGCTGTGGTACTTTACGTGGAAAAGGTAATTGCAAACTCTTTCTATTATGGCTCAATACGTCTACACAATGAATCGGGTGGGTAAGGTCGTTCCACCGAAACGCGAGATTCTGAAAGACATCTCGTTGTCGTTTTTTCCCGGGGCTAAAATCGGTGTGCTGGGTTTGAATGGTGCGGGTAAATCGACGCTGTTAAAAATAATGGCAGGCCTCGATACAGAAATTGACGGTGAAGCGCGACCGATGCCGGATATCAAAGTGGGCTACCTGCCTCAGGAGCCCGAGCTTGATCCGGATAAAACAGTCCGTGAGATTGTAGAAGAGTCGGTAGATGATCTTAAAAGTGTGCAAGCTCGGCTTGATGAGGTATACGCCGCGTATGCAGAGCCGGATGCTGACTTTGATGCGCTGGCCGCCGAGCAGGCAAAACTTGAAGCGGTGCTACAGGCAAGTGATGGACATAATCTGGAGCGACAGCTTGAAGTGGCAGCAGATGCGCTCAGGTTGCCGCCCTGGGAAGCAAAAATTGGTCATCTGTCTGGCGGTGAAAAACGCCGTGTAGCACTTTGCCGTTTATTGCTTGCATCACCTGATATGTTGTTGCTGGATGAGCCTACCAATCACCTCGATGCAGAATCAGTCGGTTGGCTCGAGCGCTTCCTGCACGACTTCGACGGTACCGTGGTTGCTATAACTCACGATCGCTACTTTCTGGACAATGTTGCTGGCTGGATTCTCGAGCTCGACCGCGGGCGCGGCATTCCGTTTGAAGGCAACTACTCTGGTTGGCTTGAGGCAAAATCAGAGCGATTCGAACAGGAGGCAAAGCAGGAATCTTCCCACGCGAAAGCGATGAAAGCCGAACTTGAGTGGGTGCGCAAGGGCGCGAAAGCCAGGCAGTCAAAATCGAAAGCCCGATTGCAGCGTTTTGAAGAAATGCAGTCACGTGAATTTCAAAAGCGCAGTGAGACGAACGAAATTTATATTCCAATGGGTCCGAGACTTGGTGAGAAAGTGCTCGACTTCAATGGTGTCTCCAAGGGCTATGAAGGTCGGTTGCTAATAGATGATCTGAGCTTCTCTCTTCCTCAGGGCGCGATTGTCGGGGTTATTGGTGGCAATGGCGCAGGCAAGTCCACACTGCTAAGAATGATTGTTGGATCGGAGGAACCGGATGCTGGTGCAATCGAGCGTGGTGAAACGGTAAAAATAGCCTGGGTAGATCAAAGTCGAGACGAGCTTGATGCTGATAAAACAGTATGGGAGCTAATTTCCGGAGGTTTGGACAACCTGGTGGTCGGTGATTTTGAAATGCCATCGCGCGCGTATCTGGGTCGTTTTAATTTCAAAGGTTCGGATCAGCAAAAGCGGGTTGGAGATTTATCGGGAGGGGAGCGTGGCCGGTTGCAACTTGCCTGGACACTGAAGCAGGGTGCCAATGTTTTGTTACTCGATGAACCGTCAAACGATCTTGATGTAGAAACATTGCGGGCACTCGAGGAAGCACTGCTGGACTTTCCGGGTTCCGCCATTGTTATATCGCATGACCGGTGGTTTCTCGATCGAATAGCAACTCATATCCTTGCCTACGAAGGTGAGTCACATGTGGAATTTTTTGCCGGCAACTATAGTGAGTACCTGGAGGATTATCAGCGGAGGACCGGCAACGACAGTAATCAGCCTCAACGAGTCAGGTACAAAAAACTCAAGTAAGTTCATATGCTGCATGCTCGGCTTGGGGATTTTTCGCAAAAGTTACAGGAATGTTAACTGAAATCCTCGCTCTATTTCTATAGATATCAATAACTTAATTGATTGTTGAGCGCACATCCTGTGTGCTTTTGAGCAATGTCAGCAGTAAATCCAGTACGTTTTCTGCATCATCCGGGCGGAAGCGACTACTGTTAACTGGTCGTTTTGATTTAACGAAGATCAGATTACGGAACATATCAATTGTGTAATTTTGTTTCGGCAGTGCAGAAGAATCATGTTTCTGCATGGCGAAGTTGAAGTAGTTTATTAGCTTCCCTAGTCGATTATTTCCGTTGTTTAATCTGACGTGTGTAAGGCAGTACCTATACTTTCGCACTTCTCGTGGGGTCACTTGAAGCGTCCGCCGCTTTGCGTATTTGTCCGCACATTATACTTAACGCTGGTGAGTTTTGAGCCAGCCAATTCGGATCCGAATTTTGGTTATTTCCCGAAAGATTTTTAGTTTTGTAACACGTAGCATTGCTTCAGTCTCTCTCCTCGCCATGCTCTCGCTTGGTTTTACCCAGACTTCCTACGCTCAATCCAGTCGCCCCCAGTGTTCCAGTGCTGTAGTGGATCTTGACGGTGATGGCTGGGGCTACGAAAACAACCGTTCCTGTGTCATGCCAACCGGGCACCCGACCTGCTCCTCTACTGCTGTTTTGGGCAGCGACGGCTGGGGCTTTGAGAACGGCCGGTCCTGCAGAGGCACTGCTGCTACTTCATCTTCCAGCTCTGCTTCATCCGGTTCCAGCGCACCGACTTGTACCAGTGCAGCGATTAACAATGGCGATGGATGGGGCTGGGAAAATAACGCCAGTTGCCAGTACCGCGGTACGACATCATCTGCATCCAGTAGCAGCTCCGGTTCATCCGGCTCCAGCGCACCGGCCTGTACCAGTGCAGCTGTTAATAATGGCGATGGATGGGGTTGGGAAAACAATGCCAGTTGCCAGTACGGTAGTACAACATCATCTGCATCGTCCGGTAGCTCTGGTTCAGGCAACAACTCTGTATCCGTCAACAGCTCTGGCACGCCTGAGTGTTCTGCCAACGCCCACGACAACGGTGATGGTTTTGGTTTTGAGTTTGGCGCATCCTGCATCTGGGGTAGTGTTCAGCCAAACACCAATCGCAATGGTCTGATAGCAGCACCACCACCGGTAACTGTGGCCGCGATCGGCTTCGAAAACGGTGACCCGATTTGCTTAACTGACGCAAGCGATGGTAACGCTGATGGATTCGGCTACGAAAACGACCGCAGCTGCCGCGTGGTAGCAGGTCAAACGGCTACATCAAACAACCCGCTATTGAACACACGCTGGTGTCAGCCCTGGGCTGAAATCTCTTATGACGACTACGTGTTGCAGAACAACACCTGGAACTTTAGTGATGTGTACTCCAACAATTGGTCTCAGTGCATCGAACTGACTGGTAGCCGCGGTAACTATGTTGCCAAATGGGACTACAACTGGCTCGATAGGAATGAAGGCAACGAGTTTTCGGTTAAAAGTTATCCACAGGTATACTACGGCCGAAAAACAAGCAACTCGCAGTCCGGTACTCCGGCAGAGCTCGGCCTGCCAGTAAACGTTAACAACATTCCGAACTACAAAGTTCGCTACCGCTACTCCGAAACCGGCAATGCTGAGCGCAATGTAGCTCTCGAGTCTTTCTTCCACACCAGCTGTGAGGCAGAAGAGTGGAACAAGCACTTTGAGATGATGGTCTGGGTAGGCAAGCCTGTTATTAAAACTCCGGGCAGGTTGGTTGCAGAAGCTACCATCGACGGGAAGGAATGGGATGTTTACACCAATCCGGCACTTGGCTGGGGTTACGTTGCATTCGTTGAAAAGCAATCATCTACTGAAGGCTGGCTCGACTGGAAAGAGTTTGTTGACTGGACCCGATTCCAGGGCCCACGCTACGGCGTCTGGGACGTTGGCAACACTTGTATGGGTGCTATTGAGATTGGCACTGAAACATTCTGGGGCAACGGGACTTTCTCCCTTGATGAGTTCAGAGTTACCCGATAATCATCGGGACCACTCAGTGAGTAAAACCACTCAGTAACTAAAAAAGAGCCGCAATAGCGGCTCTTTTTTTGCGCGTAGAAACTCTTTAACCCCTTTTTAGTGTTCGCAACGATTAACCTGGTAGTGGCGATGAAAATGCATCATCAGGGCGCGTTCGCAGTTGCGGAAATTCTGCCGCGCGGACTCCGGGCCCGTTAACCCAACAGGGATACGCAATTCGAGTGTCGCGGTTCAGATTCCCGAAAATACTGACCTCTCGCAGCGACGAGGCGCTGTTGTGTGCCTATGGTGCTGGAGATTCGGCAGCGTTTGAAACACTGTACAAACGACATAAAGACGGTCTTTACAACTTTATTTTGCGCGGATTGGCACAGCCGGCACCGGCGGAAGAAATTGCACAGGATGTCTGGATGGCCGTTATTGATGGCGCTGCTCGCTTTGAACCCGGCAAAGCTGCCTTTCGTACCTGGCTTTTCCGTATTGCCAGTAACAAAGTAGCCGATTTTTTTCGGCGCAAAGTGAATCAGCCTGGCGAGATGCTCGATACTCACGACGAACAGTTTGCCGCCACGGGATTGAACAGCGAAGACCAGATTCTTTTGGACCAATTGCTGGCAGCGTTGTCGGAATTGCCGGAAGATCAGCGAATGACATTTGTGCTGCAACAGGAAGGATTCAGTCACCGGGAGATTGCAGATATCACCGGTGTTGGCAGTGAAACGGTGAAAAGCCGGCTGCGCTACGCCAAATCTGCAACTCGTGCTCGTATGGAGTTGAGCGCATGAATGACCTGAAAAAAGTTTATCGCAAAGCACCGACTCTGAAATCACCTGCAAGCCTTGACCACCGGGTCCTGAGAGCGGCAAAGGCGCGCAACAGAACGCATACTCTCGAGAGCCAGCCAAAGGCCGAACGATTGAGTCCGGGATGGCGTCGTAGTGCTTATGCAGTGTCCATCCTCTGTATGTTTGGTATTGGGCTGGGTGTGCTGTTGGAAGCTGGCATGGTGGGTAATGGACTCAACGGAGATCTGATTATTGACAGCAGCCCTGTTGCGAGCGTTGAAACAGCGCGCTCCGGAGATATTGAAAGTAGTGTTGGCCTCGACAGTACATCCGCAGATGCCGCGCAGCTGGAATCGCAATCGCAGCCGGTCCGGGACGCGTTGCTCGCGGAGACGGTCGCTGCTGTGCCCCTGGTTGCGGAAACAATGGTTGCGGAAACCCGGGTTGCAGATAACATGGTTGTTGACGCAATAACCGCAGATTCGGATGCCAGCGGTGAGGTAGCTGTGAATGTTGCCCCCAGTGCTTTGGTCGATGCCCTGGCCGACGAACAAGCCGATGATCTGGCCGATGTTCAGGTCGACTCCCCGCCTAAAACAGATTCCGCAACTGCTCGCGTGTTGACCGAACCCGAGATACAGCCGGAGGCTCGCAGTTCAACTGCCGTTGCTGGTCTGAGTCAGGAAAAATCCAGACCGGCGGCTGCAAGCGTCGACAGATCGAATTCCAATAGAACAGCGGCGAGGAGTTCTGCGGGGAAATCAGTAAACAAACGAGCCACCAGAATTCGTTCAACAGAGTGGCTAACAGAGCAAAACCCGAACGGCTACACGGTACAGCTCGCACCGTTTGGCGACAAAGCTACGTTGTTTTTAATTGCCGATAACTTACCGGTACTCACGGATCAACTCAGAGTAGACCCGGAATCCTGGGTGCTGCTGTATGGCAGTTTTACTGACCAATCTTCGGCAGAATTTGCGATGATTGAGTTAATCGATTCAGTGGCCCGGTTGCCGCAGGTTACAGCGCTGTTTGACCCGAAGATAGTTAGCTTTCGGGAGATCAGCCAACGCATCAAGTGATCTGTTACCTGAATGGCTGAAGGTGATAAGAATCATTCATGACGGTGCACACGAATAGTTGTGAACATGCATATTGCATCGAGTATTTATTGATGCATCTAAGGCTCTTTAAGCACCGGTACTATCAACATAGCTTCAGTAATAGACAGCCATCTATTGGTTTTCAACAGTAGTTACAAATCATTACCGCTGATGATATTTGTCGCAGTTAGTGAAGTAAAATTGCCAGTGTCTTAAATCACCTGTCGTTTCATAACCACCTGTCGTGATTCGACTTTGTACTTCAAGCTGTTACAAAAAATTACCTGTGCGAAAGCATTTGCAGTGTTGTATAAATGTAAGGTAAATGCTTGCCAGCGGTGGTGCTCGTGTGTGAGCTGCCGCGCTTTACGGTTGAAGCGAGGGAAATTTCGTTCTGGCGCGTTCTAGCTTAGACAGGGGGTAGTTGCATGAAGTATTTGCTCGGTGAAATTGGATTATCGTTATTGATAGCAGGCCTGATTGGACTGATTGTTGGCTGGCTGATTAGCCGGTTCATCAGATCACGGGCTTTGAGCCGAAACAGTAATCACTACGAAGGTGCTCTGCGGGATCGTGAGCGTGAGATCAGCCGTCTCCGTTCAGAGCTCCGCAGCGGTCGTGGTGGCCCTGCACGTGGTCACTCCGGTGCCCCTGACGGTAGAAACACTGGCAGAAGCCCAAGTGGAATTGCAACCACCGGTACTGGAGAACGCAGCGGTTACACCGCTGACGGAGTAAGCAGTACCTCTACGAGAGGTCGTCCGCCAGGTGATGGCAGAGCTGGCCGTGTGAAGCGACCACCGATCGGGCAGGGTGCGAACACGAAATCTACCGCCAATCCATCTACTGCAAGGGCCACCACCCAAACCGCCACTCAGGGTGCAAAAGGGGCCACATCAACGACTACCAGACGCCCGGCTATTGGTCAGTCCGGTAAATATGCGGTTGCCGCCAAAGACATGCGTGGCAGCAGCGCTTCGTTGAGTGTACCGGCCCGTTCTGAAAGCGCCGGCCGGGATACAAAAAAGCTTGAACGTGCGCTGGACGATGAAACCTACTCAAAGGTCATAGCGCTGGCATCCCTCGGTGAGCGAGACCGACAGCTGCAATACTCTTACAACCATGCACCCGCGCCCGCGCCGCAATCCGATACGGGCGATATCAACCGGTATCAGAATCTGCTTGAGCAGAAAAACACCCAGGTTGATGATCTGCAGCGCAAGGTTCGCGATCTGCTTGCCACGAAAAGCAAAAGCAGCACAACCAGCAGTGCAACGAGTATTCGGGAAAAGCAGCTCAAGGCAAACTACGAAACTGAATCCTACGAGAAGGTGCGTGCGTTCGCTGGTTGGGGAGAAGCGGAGAGAAAGTTGTCTCTCATGAAGCCCGAACCTGCGCCTGATGTCGAGCTGGCTCCACTCCGGCGTCGTGCCGAGCAGCAGGAGTCAATTATCGTTGATTTGCGCAAAAGGCTGGAGTTGCAGCAAAAGCAGTCAGAAGATGCGCATCGCAACGCTGACAAAAAATATGCCCTGTTACAGCAACAGAATGAAACTGATATTGCGACCCTGCGAGCCGATGCCGGTAATGATGGTGCACGGGTCGAAGTTGACACCTACAAAAGGAAAGTCACCGAACTGGAGCTCGCCAGCCGGAACCGGATCAAAGAATTCAATACAACACTTGAAAAGCGCAACAAAGAATATGACCAGCTGGGTGGTCGCCTGGAGGACTTGCGTAAGCAGGTCGTCGCGCGCGACACGCAAATCACCACACTGAAAGGTGAAATTGAGAAAAACCGCAGCCTCAAAAATACCTCTGAAGCTGACATCAATAAATACCGTGAGCAAGTCGGTGCGCTGGAAATTGACCTCAAAGAGCGGGATGCAACCATTGGCCGATTGCAGGGCTCAACGGCGGATCTCGAAAAATCCAATGTTGCCGTTCGCGATATGGAAAACCGTCTCGCAGGTTTTACTCGTGATTCTGAACTGACCTCGAAGAAGTACGAAGGTATTATCACAGAGCAACGCGGTCGCATTACCGAGCTTGAGTCCAATATCACCAGCTTGAAAAATACAGTCACCGACAAAGAGAAAGAAATTGTACCGCTGCGTAAGGCGGTGAAAGACGGTGAAAATAAAATCAGCACCGTGACAGCCGATGTTAATCGATTCCGCACTGAGGTAACTGGCAAGAGCTCAGAGCTAAAGAAGGTGGAACAGGCGCTTGCCACTGCAAAAGCAGACCATCAAAAGTCTCTTGCCGAAGTTAGTCGGTTGACGCAATCGTTGAAAGAGATTGATCAGCTAAAGCAAAAAAATGTCGACCTTGATGGCAGAGTTGCCAAACTCAATAAAGAGCTTGAGCAGGCGCGCAGGGAACATGCTGAGACTCGCGATGATGTCGCAGCTAAGGAAAAGAAAATTGCCGGCTTTACAGCGGAGCTTGCAGAGTTAAAGAAAAAAGAAGATGCGGCAAGACATGACAAATCTGCAGTTGACAAGAAAGTAGTTGATCTGAGCTCAAAGCTCGAAGCGGAGAAGAAGGGACATACGGAATCGCGCAATCAGCTTGAAGCAGAAAAGAGGGATCACGCAGAATCGCGCAATCAGATTTCTGCAAAAGAGCAGAAAATAGCAGCGATCAACAAGCAAGTCGTCGAATTAACGCCGTTGACAGCAAAAGTGCGTGACAGCGAGGCAAAATTCGCGTCGCTGCAAACCGAGCTTAAAAGCACAGTAGAGCAGGACAGGAAGACACTGGCCGAACTACAGTCGAAATATGACAAAGAGCAAAAGCAGCACTCTGACAAACTTAAACAACGAGATGTAGAACTCGCAGAGCTTAAGCAAAAGATTGCTTCACTCGAGAAACTCAAAACTGAACTCGACAACCGCGATAACGAACTCAAGACGCTTAAGTCAAAACTGCTGAGCCTTGAGGACGAAAAGCAGGCAGCGATAAAAGCGCGTGAGCAGCTGAATGCCGAAATCAAGAAGACGCAGCAGGATCTGGACGGGCTGCGACCGTTTAAAAAGCAGTTTGAAGAAGCCCGTGCTGAATCTGAAAAACGTAAACTGGAAATTGAGAACCTTAACAAGCGAACTGCTGAGCTTCAGTCCGGCAACCGCAATGCTGTTGAAGAACGCAATACAAAGATTCAAAAGCTCGAAGCGGACATTAAGTCGCTTGAATCGTTGCGCGGTGATGTTACCGAGCGCGATAAAAAAATAACTTCGCTTAATGCAGAACTGGAGGCTGCCAGGAAGAAAGCATCCGAGTTAACATCGACGCAGGAGCAATTGAAGAAACAAGCTCAGGCGAAAGAAGCTCAGCACCAGTCGAAGGTCAAAGAGCTCGAGCCATGGCAACAGCGTTTCAAAGACTCAGAGCAGCAGCTTAAATCCAAAGAAAGCGAGCTTGCGAAATTCAGAACTGACTCACAGGCCGAGCTTGATCGTAAACTTAAAGCGGCCGAAGAGCAGCAAAAGCAATTGCTGGATCAACGCGACAAACGCATTGCCGAGCTCGATACTAAAATCAGGCAGCTCGAGGGTCTGAAAAAGGATATCGCGGAAAAAGATCGAAAAATTGCTGAGCTTAACGCTGCAACAGAATCAGCGAAGCAACGTTACCAGTCGCTCGAACAGCAAAAGAAATCTGCAGAAGAGCAGTCGGCATCTCGAATCCAGAAGCTCACTTCTGAGCTCGACAATGAGAAAAAGCAGTCTGGTGTGTTCCAGGCCGATATCCTTGGCTTTCGCAAGACCGTTGATGAGAAGCAAGGGCTTCTATCTAACTCTGATGCCAAGGTCAGCAAGCTGGAAGCGCGGGTCGGAGAGCTCGAGCCGTTGCAGCAAAAGCTTGGCGCTAAACAGAGTGAACTAAAGCAGCTCGAGGAGCAGCACAGGAGTGCCAGTGCCAAATGGGCATCGGAACAATCTGCATTGCAGAATCGGGTAAAAGAGCTAGAGCCGTTACAGCAGAAATTGAGTGCCAAAGAAAGTGAAGTCAAGGCGCTCGCTGAACAGCACAGGAGTGCCAGTGCCAAATGGGCATCGGAACAATCTGCACTGCAGAATCGGGTAAAAGAGCTTGAGCCGCTGCAGCAGAAACTGAGCGCCAAAGAAAGCGAAGTTAAGGCGCTTGATGAACAGTACAAGAGTGCCAGTGCCAAATGGGCATCGGAACAATCTGCCCTGCAGAATCGGGTAAAAGAGCTTGAGCCGCTGCAGCAGAAACTGAGTGCCA
>CAZYRP010000122.1:0-15774 GCA_964649465.1 uncultured Granulosicoccaceae bacterium
ATCGTCGATAAATTCATTACCCGACAATTTAAAATAGATGATGCCGTAGGCGCGTTTGCGGTGCACGGAATTGGTGGTTTGATCGGTATTGTCGCACTTGGGTTGTTTAGCGGATTTCCGAATGTAAACGGGCCGGATATCAGTTTCCTGGGTCAATTAAAAAGCGCAGGTGTAATGGCCGCACTGGGCTTTGTTCCCGGGTTTGTTATTTCATTCTTAATGGCAAGAATGAAAATTCTGCGTGTACCACTTAATGCTGAAGTTGCCGGTCTTGATGTAGTTGAAGTACCTCTGCCAGCTTACCCCGAATCAGTTCCCGCAGCCTTTCGGGATGATGCTCCATCAACTGTTAACTACTAACCGGAGATCTACAAATGAATGCTAGTCCAATAACCAGCTGGGAAGGTGCAGAAGCCTACTTTACTTTTGCTGATAAACCGGGAGTTATCTATTTGATACTCGCTGTTGCTGTTGCATTTACTGCCTATGCAATTGTGTCAGCTTTTATTCACGAGAGCGATAGCTACCAGGACTATATGTAGTTTGTCGGAGCAGTCTGTACGGAGGTAATAAAATACCTCCGTGCAGCTGCTAATTGTACGACAGCGGCCAGGGATGGCCTTTTTATTCTATAGGTTTATACCTTCGATTTAATCGTTCTGCCTGTAACCGATAGACTGGCAGTTTAGTCAGCCTACAGGCTGGGCAGGGGAGGTAGCTTCTGTCCAAACCACTTCTCTGACAAGCCGTTTAGCTCTCCACCAAGCTTTTTATGCAGTATAAAAACGTTAACCCACTGCAGCATATTCGCCTCACCAGCTTTAACGCCCATAAATGCCGGAGACTCCTTGATAATAAATTTGGTTTCGATTCCCAGATCGGGGTTATCTTCGCCTAGCTTTGCAGCGACTGTATTGCCCGTGACAATGACATCAACCTGTTTTGAAACGTAAGCCTGAATTGTAGCGGCGTTATCACCAAATCTAACTATCTCGGCCTCTTCGGGAGCAGTTTTACTAAGTTCGAGATCTTCCAGTGTGCCGCCAGTCAGTCCAACTTTTAGACCAGCCAGATCAGTCACATCGTTTATATCTGCATCTGCGGCCGCAAATGCACCTGAGAAAAACGGTGCGTAAGCTGACGAAAACCAGATTGATTTTGCGCGTTCCGGATTCGCACCCATTGATGAAATGACAAGATCAACTTTGCCTGAGCTTAAGAATGGTATGCGTTGCTTTGAAGTTACCGGGACAATTTCCAGTTTAACACCCAGATCTTCGGCTATTAGAGCTGCTACATCTACATCATAGCCTTCGTGTTCAAGAGATTTTCCTACTGCGCCAAAGGGTGGGAAATTCTCCGGTACTGCAATTTTGATTGTACCGCTTTTTAAAATATCTTCGAGCTGCTCCGCAAACGTCGCAGTTACAGGTATCACTGACAATACAGCGACAGAGATCAATTTTTTAAATAGCATTTTATGCTCCTTGATTAACAATAGTTGGACGAACCTAGCCATGAGGTAGCTGAGTTCGACGTTCCAGAATCCGTGATGCCACAGTCAGTGGAAAACACAGAGAAAAGTAGATCGCTGCAACGATCGGGAATACTACAAAAGGCTCAGCACCGTCTAGTTGGGCATTGGCAATCCGCTTGCCCCAGCGCATGACGTCGTTGTAGTCAATGATGTACGCGAGTGACGTACCTTTGATAATTTGCACCATAAACCCGACAGTACTGGGCAGGGCGATTCGAACACTCTGTGGCGCTATAACTAAATTGAAATTTTGCCAGAACTTCAATCCCAGGGCGGTTCCTGCTTCCCATTGTCCATCGGTTATGGAGTGTACGGCTCCTCGCCATACTTCTGCCAGATACGCACTGGTGAATAGTGTTAGCGAGAGCGTGGCAGCTATCCACGGTTCGACGTTTATTTCAAAAAACACCGGTATCCCGAGTCCGGTGATAAATAAAAGCATCAGCAACGGTACTGACTGGAATAGCCATATATAAGCGCCGGCTATAAACCTCGAAGCTCTGATCGGGGCTATTCGAGCAAGCATAACCAGAAAGCCGATAACGCCTCCGCCTACAAACGCGGTTAGAGATAGATAGATGGTCCATTGTGTGGCGTCGAGCAACACATAAAGGATGTTGCCATGAAACTCACCGAAGATTTGTTGCAGAAAATCTCTCAAGCTACATGCTTCCATCGAAACAGGTGGTTACCTGATAAAGCAAACAGCCCGCGGAACCCAAGTGCAAGTAGTAGATACACCACAGTCAGGAGCAGATAAACTTCAAAATCTCTAAAAGTTCTGTCAGCGATAAACCGACCAGCCCACGTGATTTCTTCTATACCGACCTCTGAGATTATTCCGGTCGTTAAGAACAGAAAAATGAATTGGCTTACAAGCGAGGGATAAACCTTTGCCAATGCCTGTGGTAGTACAATTTTAAAGAATTGATCGCGCTTGTTCAGGCTAAGTGCTTCTGCGGCTTCTGTCTGACCGACATCTATACTATCGAGGCCTGCACGAATAATCTCGCTGTAGTAAGCTGAAAAGTTTAAACACAACGCCAGTAGAGCAGACAGCGGGAACGGCCATCTATAGTCCAGCAGCAGCGGTAGTCCGAATACAACGAAGAAAAGCTGTACTATCAATGGGGTATTGCGAATAATCTCAACGTAGGTGGCTGCAGGTAAATATAGTAATGGTCGTTTTGATCTTCGGGCAACAGCAAGCACACCGGCTAACAAAAAACCAGCCGCTGCTGCTACAACCGTTAGTAACAGACTCCAACCGATCCCGGTGATTAATCTTTCGATGTATTCCGGCTGACGCCAGATTTCATAAAATCTTAATTCCATCCGTTGTCTGGTGCGTCGTTATGGTTTCTGGATACTCGTTGTGTCAGCAGTATGCGGTATGATATTTAGTAAAGTGATGCTAATTTGGCACCGCTGTGATGCAATCATGTATATGCAATTAAGCTGGTTGTGCGGTACCGAGATCCTGCCGCTGCAACAAAATATTATTTACCTGGCGTTTTTAATTCTTAATGTTTAGCTGGTGGTCGTGGCGACTTCATCCCAGATACCTTCATACTCAGCTATGATTTCCGCCATTCGTGCATGGTTAAAACTCGGATCATGTCCACCATGCACTATTGTCACCGGCAGGGTTTTTAACAGATTAAAGGTATTGCGGTAGGCATCTATATTCATGCCCGGGCCCTGGTAAATCAGTGGCCCGTCATAGATCGCATCTGCTGCGAAAAGTACTCCTGTTGCTGGTTCAAATAATCCGATCCCACCTGGTGAATGTCCCGGCAGGTGCAGCACTTCGTAGACATGATTACCAAGATCTAAGCGATCTCCATGGTTAAGAAGTCCGGTAGGCTGTGCTCCCTGCAACTTATAATCTTCAGGGTCATAACCTGCAAAAGGTAACGCTTCGATCAGGGTTTCACCTATAGGCGGGTAACCTGCTTCTAAAAAGGTTTGCAGCAACGCCTCCGGCATATCCCGACGAAACAAGGTAGTAAGACCAGAAGGCTTGGCCATTTCATCTGCTTCAGCAGGGTGTACCAAACGAGTATCAAATTCGTGTACCGCACCAATATGATCAATGTGAGTATGGGAAGAGACGCAAATAATATCTTTGTCAGGGTTGCGTCGCAAAGTATCAAGGTAAGGCTTAAAGGGGATTACACCCATGCCTGTATCAAGGATCAGGTCATGAGTAGTGCCCTCAACCAGAAACATATTGGCTTGTTCCAACACGTGAATATGAGGTTCGGTGATAACGGTGGTATCTTTATCAAGTTTTTCGGCTTTAAACCAGTTGTCAGCCACTGGAAGATTCATTGCCGAGCCGTCCACGTCCCTGTAAAGTTCTGATTTACATTCACTATCTCTTGTTTCCTGAAAGGTTTGAGATGACATTTTTGATCACATACATATAGGTACAGTACCTGTCAGAATACTGCTAACGATCGTGTGAAAGCAGTGTTAAATTTGCACAGATGGTGTGCAATTAACAAATTGTTGTCTGGCGCAATTTACCGAGTTAATGAAAGAAGTAGCCTATCGGTGCTCTAAACACCTCCGTTAGCTATTCTCTTCAAAGCCCATCTCACGTTTTTCCGCACATCAGGATCTGCGTCATCGGCAAATGGCTCTAAAAACTGCACGGTTTCTGCAACTGCTAGTGTACCCAGTGCAGCAGCACATTCCTTACGCAGGTTGGGTACCGGCACATCCATCATTTCACCTATTTTGATTGCGGCACTGGTCGCTGATAACCCGCCCAGGGTGCGTACTGCCTTCACACGCACCTGCCAGTGCTCGTCATCCAGTGTTTTTTGCAGAGGCTCAATACAGGTGTCGCCACCGGATTTCTTCAATGTTTCTGCTGCCGCTTCACGAACCTGCCAGTCTTCGTCTGTTAACGCTGCCATCAGAATTTGTTCCGCGTGATCAGATCTGTTAAATCCGAGTGCTGTTAATGCTGCTCTGCGTACTGAGGCATCTTTATCACCTGCGGCACTTCGCAGAGCGGGCAGGGACGTGTTGTCCTGCAACCATCCGATAACATTCACAGCCTCACAACGAACCGCAGCAGATTGATGTTCCAAGGCACTGATAGCAGGGCCTATTGCATCTTCCCTTCGTAACTCTTTAATACCGGCCAGGCACGCTACCAAAACGAATTCGTTGTCGGACGCCAGCTCAGGCAGGATTGCATCACCTGATGCAGGGTCTTTAAGTTCTGTCAGACTAATAGCTGCTGCGTTCTTAACGTCTTTGTCTTCATCTGTCAGTGCGCTAACCAGCGCTGCTGCTGTATCAGGTCCGTCAAAATCGGTAAGTGCTATTGCGGCCTGGCGGCGCACACCACTATTCTGGTCTTTTATGGCAGTTGCAAGATACGGAATAACCGCTGGATCTGCAGTATCAGCCAGCTCAATCACAGCCATGATGCGTGCGCCGGCCTCGGTTTCTTCGAGCCCTTCAGCAAGCATCGAGACATCATTAAAATCTTCGAACAGGTTGCTCATGCCGGAATTGTCCAGTGATTACTTTAAAAGAAATGGCAGGTTAACTGTAACCGCACCTGTCGGACAGTCGGCTTCGCACGGCATGCAGTACCAGCATTCGTCATACTCCATATGTGCGGTTTTTGTGCCGTCTACCATGTCTGTTATACGAAGCACGTCAAGCGGACATACATCAACACAGACGGTACATCCTTTGTCTGCGATACACAGGTCATCATTGACAACAACAGGTACCGAACTTGATGATTGAGCTAATGGCATAATTAATTCTCTTATTAAACGGGTTTATTCGGCAACGGTTACGCGTTGATCGTCATAGGCTGTTTTCTCTTCATCAGAAATCTCCACGATGTAGGGTTTAACAGGCTCTTTACGACTGTCAGGCAGTCCGTCATTCCCCTTGGTCAACAGGGTGTGACAAAACCAGTCACTATCATCGCGTTCGTATTCAACCCGGTTGTGATACAAACCCCAGCGACTCTCTGTGCGATACAGTGATGCGTGTGCGGCCATGTCTGCACAATCCAGTATGCTGGATGCCTCAAGTGATCTCATTAACTCGTGAGCATTACTGACGTACATGTTGTTTTCCATATCGTCGCGCACTTCCTCAAAGCGCTTCTGCGCCAATTGCATCTTAGCGGTCACTTTTGGCGGTTGCAGATAATCGTTTACCAGTCTGCGGGTTTTATATTCGATTTGATTCGGTGGTATGCCATCTTTGCGTTTTGTTGGCGCAAGCACCCGTTTCTGTTCAGCATCTACTGCTGATTGATCAACACTTGCGTAGTCGACTTCTGCTGCGTATTCCATGGCGTCTTTTCCGGCAATTGCGCCGTTGGTAAAAGCTCCTAACATGTAGTTGTGTGGTACGTTTGCCATATCACCCGCAGCGTATAATCCTTTAATGGTTGTCCGTGCATTTTCATCAACGTACACACCAGATGCCGAGTGACCGGAACAAAAACCGATTTCAGAAATATGCATTTCGATCATCTGCTTTCGATAGTCGGTGCCACGGCCTGCATGAAAGTGTCCTCTGGTAGGGCGTTCTACCAGGTGCAGTACGCGTTCGATTTCACTTATAGTTTCTTCAGCCAGATGATTGAGCTTTAAAAACACCGGTCCATTACCGGATTGAAGTTCGTCGTAGAATTCCTGCATCATTTGTCCGGACCAGTAGTCGCACTCTATAAAACGATCTCCCCCGGCATTGGTGGTGTATCCTCCCAAAGGACCTGCGACATACGCACAGGAAGGTCCGTTATAGTCTTTTATCAACGGGTTGATCTGATAGCACTCAAGGTTGGCAAGAGCAGCACCGGCGTGATACGCCATAGCGTAACCCTCACCGCTATTGGTGGCGTTCTCATAGGTACCATATAAGTATCCGGAGGTTGGAAGACCCAGTCTGCCAGCGGCACCAAGACACATGATCACGGCCTTCGCTTTCACCACCAGGAATTCAGCGTTTCTTGTATTCACGCATATTGCGCCGGCAACACGATCACCTGCGGTCAGCAGGCGGGTGGCCATGTAGCGATTTACAATATTTATACGTGCTTTGCGTAGTTGTCTGTAAAGGGCCTTTTTCACTGTGTCACCATTTGGCATCGGAAGAACGTAAGTACCGATGTGGTGCACTTTTTTTACGTCGTACTCACCGTTGTTGTCTTTCTGAAATCGAATGCCGAAGCTATCGAGCTCTTCAATGATGCCGTAACATTCATCGGCGTACCGGTAAACTGCAGCCTGGTCACAGATGCCGTCATTGGCGATGGTAATTTCTTTGGTGTACTGCTCAGGTGTGGCATAACCGGGTATCACTGAGTTATTGAGCCCATCCATTCCCATCGAGATTGCGCCGGAACGCTTTACGTTCGCTTTGTCTAAAAGTACAACATTGGCTTTTGGGTTTTGCTTCTTTGCCTTGAGGGCAGCCATTGGTCCAGCAGTACCACCGCCGATAATCAATACATCGCACTCAATTTGTTCGCTACCAGTACTGATTTCATCCATATCTCTGCTCCGGAAATGTAATTTGTAACAACCTTAGGGCCCGTGCCAGAAAGAGTCTGTCAACTAGTTGTCAACGGCAGAAGCAAGTACGTCCAGGTAGGCATACGGAAAAATTGCACGGTTGTGGCCATCTGAAAACTGAATATTTAGACCGGTCGACCCCATCTGATTGATTGCTGTGATCGTGATGCCATTAGTGACTGGGATCGAGCCCTGATTCTGTATCAGACGTCTTGAACTCGCGTCTTTTGCATTTTTTCGCAGTGTGGCAGCAGAAAGCATAGATTTTTCCCCATTGCCTGACGTGATACGTAATGCACTGGCGTCTTCAGTTAGTTCAATGGACTTGATCATCCGAATCCTCGAATTACTTACAAATTTTGTATAGCCAGATTGTTGTGGTAACAGAACAACTTTAAAAGCAATTTATTGACAGACAGAACATTGAGACAGTTGCAAAGTACAGCATTCCTGGTACTTCAAGAGTAAACCCATGACCTTTGTGGTGACCGACAATTGCATCGCCTGTAAATACACTGACTGCGTAGATTCCTGTCCTGTGGACTGTTTTCACGAGGGGGAGAATATGCTCGTTATCAATCCTGATGTCTGTATCGATTGCGGGGTATGTGTACCGGAATGCCCGGCGGACGCAATAAGCGCTGATACTGCACCGGATGTGGAAAAGTGGGTTGCGTTCAATAAAAAGTACACCGATGCCTGGCCCATTATTTACTCCTCCACAGAGCCTATGGAGGGCGCTGATGATATGGAAGGAATAGCCGACAAGCTAACCACCCACTTTTCGGAGCAACCAGCGTCTTGAATAATATTTCTGAGCCAGCAACAGAAAATGTATCAACCAGGCGCGCTGTACCTCCGGCACGCGCCTCTGACGCAGCAAAGGTAACTTCTGTAACACACTGGAGTGATCAACTGTTCTCATTCAGAGTTGAGAGACCCGCGTCTTTGAGGTTTCGTTCCGGCGAGTTTGTGATGTTAGGGCTGATGCGTGACCCCGATCCGGAAACAGGTAAACAGTTGCCACTTCTGCGTGCGTACTCAATTGCCTCACCTTCGTGGGAAGAGGATCTGGAGTTTTATTCTATAAAAGTACCAGATGGACCTTTAACCTCGAAGCTGCAGCATCTGCAACCGGGTGATTCTATTATTTTGCGCCCCCGGCCGGTTGGCACTTTAATAATCGATGCGCTTTTACCCGGAAAACGATTGTGGCTCCTGTCCACTGGCACGGGTGTAGCGCCTTTTGCATCACTGATACAGGACCCTGAAACCTACGAAAAATTCGACAGCGTGATTTTGATGCACACCTGTCGGCAGGTTGAAGAGCTTGCCTATAGCCGAAAACTGGTCGATGAATTGTTGGAGCACGAGTATTTGACTGAGATAGTTAAAGACAAGCTCGTGTACTACCCATCGACCACGCGAGAAGTTTCAGAGAACCAGGGGCGAATAACAGACACGCTGCAAACACCACAGTTTTTTGAGTCGTTGGGAATAGAGCCGTTAAACGCCGAGGTGGATCGGGCCATGATATGTGGCTCCCTGACGTTTAACGAAGACATACAGGCAATTTTACATGATGCAGGTATGACCGAAGGATCAAGTTCTGAGCCTGGAACCTACGTGGTTGAAAAAGCGTTTGTAGGGGAAGGCTGATGTCTGGTTTGTTTTTTATCTGGCAGATATTCACGGAGTCCATCATGCCTGGTTAAATAATGGGATAGATGAAAGATCCGCGTAGCGAAAGCTAAGTAGCTGCGGCGAAATTACGTGGAATTGCAATATGAATTACCACGTAGATCGACTGCATGTAGTGCGTTATTTTGCGCTTTCAGCTAATGCTTACGTCTTAGGATGTGTGTAGATAAGTCCTGATATCTGCACACATTTTCCTGTGGAAAATACCAAATCTGGCAGTGCATTTTACGCACCATGCCGTTGCAAAAATAACGCGAATGAAAGATTAAAAACTAGTTTATGGTGGTATTTGTTTTAAATATTGCGGTTAGTAATGGCACGAGCGTGATCGAAAATGGATTTGAATATACGCGCATTTGTAAAGCTTCTATCAATCTGTTTGCTTGAAAGTAGTTATGCAAATTTGCGTTTTAAATGCCTTTCTTTAATAGCAGTGCCGAAAATTTCAATTAAACATAATCAATGGAACTTATGATGAAATATCGTTTTGCACTAAGTGCTATAGCGCTTGCTTCTACCCTTACGATGCCGGGAATAGCTTCAGCGGAAAAAATTAATATCGCTATCGGCCATCAATCGATGTGCACAGATACCTACACAGCCGGAATCATTGTTAAAGAGCTTGGGCTGCTAGAAAAATATCTCCCGACCGATGGCAAGTATGCAGATGCGGAGTACAAAGTGAGCTGGGCGGATTATAGCTCTGGCGGCCCAATTACTAACCAGATGCTTGCAAATAAGCTGAATTTTGGTGTTATGGGTGACTACCCGCTAATTGTAAACGGTGCAAAGTTCCAGGAAACAGATAGTTTGCGAACACTGTATGTAGCTGGTACCGGCTACAACCTCAAAGGTTCAGGCAACGCTATCGTAGTTCCCGTTGATAGCGATATCTTCGCTATTGACGAACTTAAAGGTAAAGAGGTTTCAACACCAGTCGGATCAGCTGCATGGGGCATGCTTCTGAAAGCGATGCAGGATAACGAAATTCCGAGCTCTGAATACACCATGAAAAACCAGAGTCCGGCAGTAGGTGCAGCTAACATTGCCGCAGGCAAAATTGACGCACACTCTGACTTTTGTCCGTGGTCTGAACTTATGGAATTTCGTGGTACTGGCAGAAAAATCTATGACGGCTCAGAGACCGGTGTGCCATACCTGCATGGCGTAGTTGTTCGAGAAGATTTTGCCGGTGAATATCCGGAAGTTGTAGAAGCCTTCGTAAAAGCGGTTTATGCAGCAGGCGAATGGGTGCGTGAAGATCCACTTCATGCAGTGACGATGCTTGAGGGCTGGACGGGGGTTGAGAAAGAAGTTTTATATCTGTACTTCTCAGAAGGCGGACACCTGACACTTGATCCAACAATCAAAACCGATTGGGTTGACGCACTCAAATTTAACCATGGTGTATTGGTTACAGAAAAAGCTATACCACCACTGGACTTCGATTCATGGATTACAGAAGACTTCATTAAAGCCTCCTACGAAGACCTGGGCGTTGACTATGACGCGGATAAGGCAGTTCTTGTTGATCCGGTAGATGCAAACCTCGATCTTCCGCTTGAGATTTGGCATTCACGCGATGGTCTGTCCACCTACAAAGATGCAGATGCATTCCTCTCCGCCATGGCGGAAATACAGGCCACAGGCGCTAAGTTGAATTCCACGTATGTTTATGATGCTGAAACTGGACTTAAGTTATTTGGAAAAACAGCGTTCTGGGTAAAAGCTGATGACGACTTCTCTACCTTTATGCGTAAGGCGGAGGCAGAGGCGTTCGCTTCTGCAAATAGTGGTGAGTTAGTGTCCTTCGACGACGCAATTGCTAGTTTTGTTTCAGAAGGCTAAGCAGGTTCGTTAAATATGTTCGAACCTGACCGGGGCTATCCAGGTAGCTCCGGTTTCCCTAAACC
The DNA here is from genome assembly GCA_964649465.1 of uncultured Granulosicoccaceae bacterium. Classification (GTDB taxonomy): domain Bacteria; phylum Pseudomonadota; class Gammaproteobacteria; order Granulosicoccales; family Granulosicoccaceae. The sequence continues at coordinate 10,719 of CAZYRP010000122.1, forward strand.
TAACACCTGAATGAAGACAATGGTAGAGACACACTCATCAGCTGAAAGTCCGATCTCCAATTATATGGACAAGCAGCAAAAGCAGTCTTTGCTAAAGAAGACAGATCTTGCAGAGCCAATCGGTCAGGATCCAAAAACAACCGCTGGATTGGATGAAAAAGAGAAAACAGTTTCCGACTATCATTCTGCATTTAGCACCAGCAAGACCGAGCAAGATGCAAAAGTAACGTCTGGTAAGTATCCCACCACCAGATGGAGCGACACAGTGCGAGCCGCCGGTACAGCAATTCTCTCACTTTCTATTGGTGTTCTCCTGTGGCACGTGGCGTCTGCCACTAACTTCAACTGGTTCATCAACTTTGAAAACGTACCCACACCGGGCAAAGTATTTATGGCTTTTATCGGCCATTTACAAACGCAGGTTTTCTATACGCATATTGGCGTTTCAATGCGGCGGATATTGATCAGTTACTCCATTGCAGTGGTGATCGGAATTCTGGTGGGTGTACTGATGGGGCGATCACGAATTGCCAGAAACTTTATTAATCCGTATATCGAAGTCATTCGACCGATTCCGGCTGTAGCGTGGATTCCACTTGCAATTCTGATGTGGCCAACAGAGGAAAGCTCTATTATCTACATCACGTTTCTGGGAGCGCTTTTTCCAATAGTGCTAAACACACTACACGGTGTAGAGCAAACACCAGACGTACTCGTCCGAGCTGCACAATCCTTAGGGGCAAGTCGTTTTGGAATATTCTGGCATGTGGTTTTACCCGGAGCATTACCATCAATTGCTGCGGGACTTTCTATAGGTATGGGAGTTAGCTGGTTTTCTTTACTCGCGGGAGAAATAATATCGGGCCAGTACGGTATTGGTTACTTTACCTGGGATGCATACAGCCTGATCAACTATCAGGATATTATAGTGGGCATGCTGGTCATTGGTTTTCTTGGCACTGCCTCAACTGCTGCGGTTAAGTTACTTACACGCCCGATGTTAAAGTGGCAAACGAAGGCGCGCTAGGTCATGACTGATGCAATAAAACATCTGGCAATAGTTACTCGAGATAACTGGAAACAGTTCTTGTTATCTGGTTTTCTGTTTGCCCTGCTGTTTCAAGTCATTATGATGACAGCTTTAATCGTACGCTTTCAGTCCTTTCCCAATTACGTCGAGTTTTATAACTGGCCAGGCAACATAGCTCGCATTATTGAATCAACACCAAGCTGGACAGATATATTTTTTATATCGGTTGAAGAGTGGCTGGTAGAAATTGGCCAAATGAATTACGACTATGGCACTGGTCTGTCGATTTGGAGCCTTAATGTTGTACCCGGTCGTGTTGTGGTATTGGTTCTCATGGGCTCACTTGTCGCTTTATGTGCCCGCCTGCTAACCATGCGCGTCTGTAGTGCTGGCACGAAACGCAGCGCCATAGCTGCGTTAAGTGGCGGCTCAGTATTGGTAGCAATGACCAACGCTACAATGAGCTGGGTTGTTTGTTGCGCTACACCAAGCTGGGTGGTGGGTTTGGCAATGCTCGGGCTTGGTGTGTCTACTTCATTGGCACTCGAATCAATGGGTCCGCTGCTGTCATTTGCTGGGTTTTCATTATTGTCTCTCTGTGCGTTGTTGCTTGCATGGCAGAACGTGCGTAAATATACACTGAACACGGTGGTACAGCATGCTTGATACTACTGCCTCTTCCGCGGGTCTGCATAATCAGGGTTCTGCTGATAAGGGCGCTATTGCTTTTGATGATGTTTCAATCACTTTTGGTGAGGGAGAAGACAGTCATCGCGCTGTCGACAACACCACTCTGAAAATAGACAGTGGCGAATTTGTGTGCATTCTCGGGCCATCAGGATGTGGGAAATCAACCTTGCTTAATGCGGTTGCCGGTTATGTAAAGCCCACTACCGGATCAGTATCGGTAGATGATATCAAGGTAGCTAAACCGGGACCGGAGCGGGGTATGGTTTTCCAGCAATACTCGCTGCTGCCGTGGAAAACGGTTTACGAAAACATAGCCTTTGGGCCCCGACTGGCGGGAGCCAGTCGCAAACAAATTGGCGAAACAACCAACACTTTTATGTCTATGGTAGGGCTAAAAAAGTTTTCTGACCGATACCCGGCAGAACTTTCAGGGGGTATGCAACAACGGGTGGGTATTGCACGAGCGCTTGCCAATTATCCTTCTGTTTTACTGATGGATGAGCCTTTCGGGGCATTGGACGCGCAAACACGATTAACCATGCAGGAACACCTGTTAGAGATTTGGCGGAGTTTCGGCACCACCGTCGTATTTGTCACTCATGATGTCGATGAGGCAATTTTCCTTGCCGACAGAGTGTTGATTATGAGTGCAGCCCCCGGAACCATCGTGAAAGATCTAACCATTGACCTGCCCAGACCACGAAGCATCGAGATGTCAACAGATCAGCGTTACATTGATGCACGCAAACAGTGTCTTAACATAATACGGGAAGAAAGCCATCGGGCTTTTGAATTACAAAACCAATGAAAAACATAGTGCTACTGCTGTTGTTATTGTCTCCTGGCCTGGTAACAGCACAGGTGCAGGGTGTGACTCTTGATAAGCCTCGAGTCATTCCTGAGTTCACTCTTGTCGGAAAACACGGTGCCATCTTCACTGACAGGAATTTACTTGATCGGTGGACTTTGGTGATGTTCGGCTTTAATTCCTGTCCCGATGTATGTCCATTTACGTTGCGAAATCTTGAGGTAGCGGTTACAGAGACTTCAGTAAGGGTTCGGCCAGACAATGTGCCACAGGTCTATTTTGTTTCGGTAGATCCATCACGCGACCAAAAAACAGTAGCCGATTACGCCAGTTTTTTTCATCCTGATTTTCGTGGCGTAACAGGCGCACGGGAACAGATAGATAAGCTGATAGACGCTACTGACAGTTTTTATCGCTTTATGCCAGTAGATATAAACGGCTTCTATGATGTGCAACATAGTGCTTTTGTGGCAGTGATCGGGCCTGATGGCAATATGCACGCAAAACTCGAACCGCCATTTCATCCGGGTAAAACCGCAGAATTTTTAGCTCGACTACAAATTAAATATCGACGGGAATTAGTCAATTGAAAAAGTTATTTTTATTATTCAGCCTTTATTTCATACTTCAGCCAGCCTTTGCTGACATACTGATTGAAAATGCTTATATTCCGGCTGCACCGCCATCATCTAAGGCGCTTGCCGGCTACATGACCATTACCAACGACGGATCTGAATCGCGAACCATTGTTGGAATTAAATCACCTGCATTCGCAATGGTGCATTTACACCAGACAATGGTGAAAGATGGCGTATCTTCGATGAAGGCGCTTTATCACTTAAAGCTCAAGCCCGGTGAATCAGTCACACTGGCACCAGGTGGAATGCATCTAATGCTGATGAGGCCAGAAGAAGACTTGCTGGCATCGGGCAACATACCGGTTACCGTGAAATTCAAGAATGGCGAAAGTGTTGAACTGGTGGTGCCAATCAGAGCAATCAACTAAATGCGAGCGGTGCTACTGTTGACATTGGTGCTTTCAACAGCGTCCGGCTATGCAGCAGATATAGATTCCGGTGAGCAAGCCTATGAGAGATGCGCACTGTGCCACGGCTTGTTTGGCAATACGCCAAGAACAAAATTTCCAAAATTGGCGGGACAAAACCCGGATTATCTCGAAAAAGAAATTCGGGACTTCATCAATGGTAAGCGTACTAACGATGGCGGACAAATGGCAGGGGTTGTCACTGAGATCGACGAATCAGATATTCCCGTAGTAGTTGAGTGGTTTTCTACACAAGACAATCCGGAGCCCTCCGGCACAGATGACGATAAAGGCGCAATGTTATTCGTAAAGAGTGGTTGTAGCACATGTCATACAGAAAAAAACAGCGATACAGATGCAATACCAAAACTTTACGCGCAGCATCGGATCTACCTGGCTAAACAGATGCGTGAGCTGCGTGATGGCGTACGTACAGGTGAGTCAGACGGGCTCATGCAAAAACAACTATTGATGCTAAGCAACGAAGACATAGAAGCGGTCGCGACGCATCTGGCTGCACAAGGTCGGCTTGAATGAGTGTTGAATCATCTGCCATTTATCTTTCTGAGAACCTGTTTGAGCTAAACAGTGGCGCGACTTTCTTGTCAGCGTTAGACGCTGAAGATCAGGCGGCGGTGAAAGCTGTTGCTACCCGCATCAGTTTAAAAAAAGGACAAACCGTTTTTCATCAGGGTGATACCCATTGTGGGATCTGGATTATCGAGTACGGGCGTATTCGAACTTACTATTCAGGTCCAAGTGGTAAAGAGATAACTCTTGCCTATTGGAGCGAAGGACATTTTGTGGGTGGGCCCGAGGTTTTTGGTGGTGGCAAACACGTTTGGTCGGCTAACACCATGGAAGATTCCGGCTTGCTATTTCTCAGTGGGGAAGATGTGCGTGCGCTGGTCTCTAAACATTCGACTATTGCTGTCGCTCTGATTGAGGGGCTGGAAAGCAAAGGCAAGGCTTATTCTGCTCTCATTCAAATGCTTGGTACACGGTCAGTTTCTGAACGGTTGCAACAACTGCTGTTAATATTGGTCGACAATCATAGTAAAGAGGGTAGTACCGGTGTTGTTATTGCTCGTACGATGACCAATGAACAAATCGCAACCATTGTTGGTGCAACCAGACAATGGGTAACCCAATCGTTTGACAATTTACAAAAAAAGGGGGTGCTCAGTATTTCAAGAAAAGAAATAGTTGTCCATCACCCCGAGAGTCTTTCGGAGTGAACATAGGTTTGCGTCGTGGGGCAACAACCACACGCAGGAAAAAGGCATCTGTTTCTGAAAGCCGCCAATCTTCGTCAGTGTGGGACAGACGCGATCTTACCTGGTTTGTAATTTCAGTTATATCTTCTGTCGCAACTGGTCTATTGCTTCAATGGGCTGTGATTAGTGAAGTTCTGGAAACGGACTCGATAAAGATTATTTTGGTATATGTCAAACGATTTTGCATTGTCTCTTTATTCGCTGTC
>CAZYRP010000123.1:0-15599 GCA_964649465.1 uncultured Granulosicoccaceae bacterium
TAACATTCACATCTATGGAGTCAGTATCGAAAAACTCATTCCCCATCGTATAATCAAACTCCAAAGTTACCGGATGGCGTGTGCTAAAAAAATCGAAGGTATTAGACATAGTCAGTCTAAATCTATCGTAATCCTCAATGTTGGTTGATGTACCGGCTAATTCTCCCCATGTGATATTCGAATCGTCTGACCAATAGAGTTTGTAACTTGCGAAAAAATCGGCACAATAAATAGTTCGATCACATAATATTTTTTCGCTCGCGTCTTGTCCTAAATGGAAGTTTGCCTTCAACGTAACGTAATTAGCACCTCTACTTAGAGTATCAAAATACTCTAAATTATCGTTTTCAAATTCCAGTTGTGTTATGAATTGACCAAAATCCGGTGACAAGGCATCAGTTATCACTTCATCTGCATCTATTACCTGACCATTAGAACGGTGTTCCACGCTCGCACCCAACTTACTTATAGCCCATCGCTCACTCTTCCAACGCTCACTTTCCAGCTTCCAACTTAAATTAAGAGCGGGATTGCTAATTCTGTTTATAACAGGGCCTGACTCCCTTGTGCCAAAATAGAAGTCCAACTCGCCCGAATAAGATAAAGATGTTTCGAATGTATCTGCATTCCTGGTGCACAGCTCTGAGGGATCGTAGGAAAAATTGCAATTTAATATTATATATTGAAAGGAAAACTGCCCCTCTACGGCTGCATCATCTGATTGACCTGCAAAAGTCCTTGATGCCTGCAACGGCAAAACAAAACTCGGTTCGTACGGTATAAATCTTTTGTTATTACTGCCAACGCTATCATCACTCAAATTCTCAGCAGCAACCATGTTACTTAGTACGCATAAAAATACTCCAATCGCGATATGTAAATACACAGTTCCCTCTCATTAAATTCCAATCAAATAACCAGTATAGGAGACTATAGATATATTGCTTTGCTTAGTGAATACAATGAGTGTATATCTAATTCAAAAATGGACACATTGGTCATCGCTGTCGATCTGGAAACTCTCACTTGCTAAACCGTGTGCTTCAACAGCGTTGAACAAGACGTTCAAAGTATCGGGATCAAATTCCTAAGCTCGTCGGGCCTTACAACGAAATATACCAGTCGTGGCCACACCACTTTGATGTAACTTCGCGTACCCTGACAACTACGGACTATCAATCTCCAAAGGCTTATTTGCAGTAGATTGTTATACTGACGGCAGATTATTAGAGCGCAAACCATGGTTCAAAAATTAATACAAGAGAATGCCGATTTCACTCTGGGCTATTGGGGCATTAGAGGATTAGGTCAGCCCATCAGGTTTCTTCTGGTATGTGCCGGTGTGCCATTTTCTGAAATCCGGTTGGGTGTATTGCAGAACGGCACACTAATGAATAAGGATGAAGAAGATGAAGACTGGGCAAATGTTCGTTCGACTCTCACCATGCCGTTTCCGAATTTGCCCTACCTGATTGACTCACGCGGAAGCACGCCTGTAAAACTGACGCAAAGCAATGCAATTCTTAGATATCTGGCCAGAGACCTGGACTTTTACGGAGATTCAGAATCTGAACACACCGAGATCGATGTACTGCAAGACCAGGCCTATGATTTTCGCAATGAAATTATTCAAACCACTTATACACCCGGCGAAGAATACAATGATGTATATAAACACTTTTCAACCCACACCCTGCCACGCTACCTGAACAGTTTCGATAGCTACCTGGCTGCACGCGAAGATAAGAACTTCTTTGTCGGCAGACGCTTGTCACTAGTGGATTTTGTCCTCTACGAATTGTTCTGGCAAATGGCACTAATGGTGCCGAATTCGATTACTGACTCCTGCAGAGCTTCGCTGTTTCGCTACATCAACGCATTCGAGGACATACCCCGAATTGCGGCGTACATGAAAAGTGAAAATTACATCGAACGCCCTGTCAACAGCCCGTGGGCGTCGTTCACCTGAGATACATCGGCGGGTGAATTACCCTCACTCCTTATCTCGCCATAGAGCATCAAATACCACTGCAATTGCCAGGGTCACGGCCCCGTCACTACCCTTACTTTTTTTAAAGATAACCGCTCTGATAGTGAGTTGTGCAGGGAAACGACCTGCTCGCCATTGAGTGGGTCGACAGGACGCACGACTCTTATGTAATGACAGCGCAAATCATTATCTGGAAAAATTTCGATTATTCACTAATAATGAACCTTGTCTATGGTCTGATTTTTATATAGAACGCGAACAAGTGCTCCCGGGTTCGGGCAATCGGAACGGACGCAGAAATACAATCGATAAACTAATTAAGACGTCGAATTCTATCCAACTTCTATCCGCGATTCCAAAACTGGAGTGCGCGGTGGTATCACTGTAACGAGCTCCCGGTTATCTGTTTAGCGCTAGTCTTATAATTAGTTAGGATGCGGCTTACGAAGGTTTCTTTTACATGATGGATGCCTTTCGATGTTTTTCACCAAATTGACTGTATCCACGATGCTCGAATAACCATACTTGCTGCGCGGTGATAATAAATGTGAGCGAATACACGTTTAACATTCAATCCAGAATAGCTTCACTCCAGTATTCATAACACTAGCCGCTAACCTGTCCCAAATGTCATCGGGCCAGTTAATATGAAGACCATTTTTAGTCACCGGAATGCGCTTGCTTCGTTATTGCTTCTCATTCTTGCTTCTCCTATCTCCGCTGAAACGGCTGAACAGAAAAGATATTATCCTGTGCCGCCCAGCACTCCGGTTGAGGTGGGCACGGAAGAACTCCGAGACAACTATCTGGCCTTAGCCGGAATCGAAGGCATCCATGTAGACTTCTCTGTAGTCTTGAATGCCGGCACCGACAAAGGCATTAATGTGCACCCGGATCTCGAAAACATGGTGCGTAATAAAATTCATGCTGCTGGTTTGAGGATGCTCACCGAGGAAGAAATGGAAGTCACCCCGGGTCAACCCATGCTTAACCTGTGGTCTAGTTATGATGGTGTAGATAACAACAACACAGAAGTTACGTTTGATGATCACCAATGCCGCATTGAGCCTTACTGCAGATCCTCTTTGTGGGCTGGTTACTCAGAGTCAGGGAGTATCATGAGGCGACCGGATATGTACCACAGACTGAGTACGTGGGGTTCTGGAGATGACACCGCATCGTGCAATAACAGAGGTGAGTGGATGACTCAGACTGTACTCGAGAAGATCGATCTTTTGTTGTCCGACTATCAAAAGGCACAGGAAGAAACCACAACAAAAATCGTGCATCAGGAAGCAGATGTTCCTACCAATTGTCATCAACCCTGGGTGATGCACCTGGACATATTTGCAACCAATCAAACTGAAATGAATGAAGCTGTAAAACCAATATTCGACAAGCTGGTGGATGTGGCGAATAACTGCCCTTCAACTGGCTATATAGTTGAAACCCATGCAGACGCTCGTGCTGACGTCAAATACAATAAAATGCTTACAGTTGCACGCGCGCACTCAATTAAAGACTATTTGATTTCAAAAGGTCTGGCGTTTGAAAAGATCAAAACAAAACCAATGGGTGAATCGCAGCTTGTTTCGACTGGCACGACATTAGCGGATCATGCAATAAACCGACGTGTGGTGATATTGCCAGCTAACGCATCGACTATTCTAACCACTGCGGGGCTTGACGAATAAGACACACTTAACTCTGTATCTTATTCCGGCTGATCATGTGATACACAATGTTATTTTTACATTGTTCAAAAATAGTGACCAATCGCTGAAGCATTCGTTGACTGTCAGCTGATGAATGCGGGAGCTATTGCTTTAATGTCAACAATGCATAAGTACTCTTCTGCCTACGTTCAAAAAAAATCCCGCAATTACTAAATACACCTGGCCGGAGCGCAGGGATTCGATTCCGTCCCAGAGGGGCTAAGCATGCCTGGCGGCCAGAGGTCGCCAGGTCAACAAACCCGTTGCATAATGATTGTTACAGCCCGGCTTGGAGCTGTTCTGCCCGTCGGCCTTTCTTATCCTGATACCGAAAATAAACCTGTTTTTTTTCAAATCCAAAACCACAGCATCTACACAACATCCAGATTAGACATGCGATTGTCTACTTTTCGTGACCATTTCTGGATCGCCTGCCACGCACAAAGTCCATAATGAAAAGTGTTGTGCGCGGCATGTAACTGTATGGACGTAGAGTTGCAACTACCGGACGCCGCAGCGAACGCCAGCTCGTATAGACAAGCAACAACATATGGGCTGCGAGAATCAAACCAAACATGGCCGATGGCCCATAGACCTCAACCAGATACCCGGCAATCGTTGGTGCTGTCACCGCACCAAGCGCAAAAAAGAAAATAAGCGAAGCACTGAGCGACAACATATCCTCAGGTGCCGCATAGTCACTGGCGTGGGACGCACAGATAGAGTAGATGGGAAGCGTCGCAAAACCGAAAATAAAGCCGCCCAAATAGATAAACGATATTCCAGCAATATGTGGAACTGGATTGAACACGATCAACACACATGCCAATACCGATAACAAACTAAACACATTAAGCACAACACGTCGGTTTAATCGATCAGCCAACAATCCGGCGGGTAGTTGCGCGATTAGGCCACCAACAATCGCGAGAGCAAGAAATGCCGCAATCCCCTGCTGTGTTAAACCAGATTGCTGCCCGTAGACTGGCGCTACCATGCGAAAAGATGCAGTCGATAACCCAACGACAATAATTCCAATAGCGGCAAGTGGTGAAATTGTATAGGCAAACAACGGCCGGAATTTCTGCGCTTTGGGAAGCGCAGGCGGGGTTGCCTGTGTTAAAGAAAGCGGAATCAACGACAAACAGGCAACCATCGCGACGAGGTTATATGACACATAGTGAGCTGGTGACAGACCGGCTATCACCAGCTGTGACAGCAAGGTGCCACTCATATCGACCATACGATAAATAGAAAAAACTGTTCCACGATTCTCGTTTGTCAGTTTGGACTGCAACCAGCTTTCGATAACCGTATAGGCACCTGCCACGGCAAAGCCACTGAACACTCGCAATAAACACCAGAACCAGACACTTTCATATACCGGGTGAAGCAGAATTGATATTGTCGATACACCTGCCATCACAGCGAACGCACGCGCATGGCCTGCGCGCACAACTATATACGGTGATAAAACGCAACCCACAAAAAATCCGATGAAATGTGCAGAACCAAGATATCCAATCTGCGTGCTGGAGAAACCAAGCGTAATTCCCGACAGCGCATCCAAAGGCCCAAGTGATCCAGAGCCGATTTGCACAAGAACAACGGATAGCAATAGTGCAAAAAGAGAGATGATCAGGCGCATAACTCAGCGTTCGCCGCCTGCAAAGATGTCATGAGCAATAATAATTGCCCGCAGATGACCACCGGTTGCGAGATATTCATTGGCCAGGTTCAGCACTCACCAGCTCAGTTAGCAATAGCGCATCACACTCTTTCAGCTGCAAGTGACATTGCAGCAGGTCCTTCAATATTTGGTTGGCACCACTTACAAGGGTGCTATCGCTGCTGAGTTGCAAATCCATAAAATATTTTTAGGTCAGGTTTATTTTGTATAGTACAAGTTATCTACTCTGGTTAGACATTAAGGTTTAAAGAATATGCAAACTGATCGGGCCACACCCGAATCGATCACAGATGTTGTCCAAAGCGGATTATGCATCGGTTGTGGACTCTGCGAGTCTATGGCACCAGACCGGTGGCAAATGACCTACACGCAGGACGGCCGATTGCGTCCGTTACCGCTGATGGAAATCGATCGTGAGAAGGACCGGGAAATACTATCAGCCTGTCCCGGTAGTATTGCCCGCGCAAACCTTGAGTCTACCCCGTTCAATGATGACATTTGGGGTGGATACCATCGCATGGAACAGGTCTGGGCCACCGACCCCGACATTAGATTCAAAGCTGCAACCGGAGGGCTGCTCACTGCGTTGGGTGTGTATCTGCTCGAGAGTGGCAGTGCTAAGTTTATCCTCCATTGTGAAGCAGACCCCGCAGCCCCAATGCGAACGCAGTGGTGCATTAGCGAAACTACGCAACAAGTGATTTCCCGCGCCGGTTCGCGCTATGGTCCGTCGGCAACCTTAGCGGGTTTGCAGAGCGCTATCGATCGCAACCAGCGCTTTGCCGTTATTGCCAAGCCCTGTGATGCAGGTGCAATTAGGGAGCGTGCCAAAGTCGATAAGGCACTTGACCGGAACCTCATGGCCGTTCTGGTTATGGTTTGTGGCGGTGCTTCTGATCTTGGAAAATCACAGGCGTTACTGGATGAATACGGCGTCGAAGAACAGGATGTCACTCTGTTTCGATATCGCGGCTACGGCAATCCCGGTGTAACACGAGTGGAGACGAAAGATGGACAAGCCTTCGAAAAGACCTATAACGATCTTTGGGCCGATGAGTCTGGCTGGCGCATACAGACTCGCTGCAAAGTCTGCCCCGATGCGATTGGTGATGCTGCCGATATCGCAGCGTCCGACAACTGGCCCGGCGGCGGCCCGGCAGGTGAAGATGCCGGCTTCAATGGTGTGATTACCAAAACTGCGATCGGTGAATCATTGTATAACCAGGCTGTAAAAGCAGGCTTCTTAACTCAGGGCCCGGTGATCACAACACGTGATTTCGATGAGTTGCAACCACATCAGGTCAGGAAAAAACGCGCCCTGGCCGCACGCTTGCGCGGTATGCAATCTGGCGGATCCTGTGTCTACCGCCATGAAGGCCTGCGTATAGAATTGTTAGATGGCAAAGACCTCGCAGAACAGGAGCAAACACGGTTGCGTGTCGACAACGGTAAGTTTCGCGAAATACTGCCTTCAATAAAGATATCATCTAAAGATACATAAGTGGACTATTGGCGACTGCTTTAAGACGCTACTGGTAGTGCGCGGGCAAATTAGCACTACCAACCGATCCGGCGCGGAAGTTTTATCTGATAATCGCAAGAAATCCCTGAAGCTCAGCGTTAAAATTCTCCGGATTTTCCCAGAAACCTATATGCGATTCCAGAATTGCAGTTACTTTGGCACTCGGCGTATTTTCTTTAGCCCACGCAGATGCAGCATTTGCCCATTCTTTACGCACGATGTAAAGCAGCGGTAGATTGCCGTCCATCGCTTTCAAGTCTTCTGTGTAATCGTCATACGCTGCCGCAGCATTCAACAGAGCCATAACTGTTGAAGACGTTTGCAAAGCCATTCGTCTTACAAAGGCAATGTTTTCAGGTGATTTGTTGTTAAGCATCCAATTTGCAAAACCTGTAATGGTGCCGTCGCGATCAAGCAGTGGGCCGGTAGTAAACCATTGTCTCGCACCATCGGCATCATCTGCTGCATACCAAACCCACTCAGCCGTATTATCAGCCCCGGTAGTTCTCGGGGCTGCATCAATCATTATAAATGCACGCAAGCGCCCTGTACCGAATTGATTAACATAAGACAACACCTCGTTACCACCAAAAGACCAGCCACCAAGTACAATATTCCTAAGTTCCAGAGTCTCAATAAACTCGTTTAGATCACGGCCGTGTTGTTGGTAAAAATGTCCACCCTCAGTCCTGGAACTCAAACCCTGACCGCGTGGGTCATAGGTGACAAACGTGTACTCTGTAGACCCTTCGAATGCCGCAAGCTGTTTTTCAAAGCAGGCTGTTGACATCGCCCAACCCGGAACAAAGAGAATTGTTTTTTCACCACTACCCGTTTTCTCGTAGTGAATAGTGAGATCGTTACTTAACTTCACTTTCAATGACACGCCCTCTTTATAGTTCCACCATAATCTATCAATCCGATTCAGGTGGCACTTATCTGGTGTTTAGTTGATTACACGTTTGGGAACAAAATTTCGCACCCGGGAGCAGATTCAGTTGCCGGGTTTGTGACTAAACATGTTGCTAAACCAGTAGCTGAAAGGTACAGGTATACTGTTTTCCAAACTACATCCCTCATATTTTGCAGAGAAAACTAATGCACTATGATCCCCGCTACGATAAAAGGCCTCTACCTTACGATCCTTTTAAGAGCTGCACTGTACCGCGCCCGATAGGTTGGCTTTCGACAGTATCGTCTGATGGAATCGCAAATCTCGCCCCGTACAGCCAATGGCAAAATCTGACATTTGATCCACCCCGGGTTATGTTTGCCGCTAATGGTTACCCGGATGGCAGACGAAAGGATACAGTACTGAACGCGGAGCAAACAGGATGGTTCGTGTGGAATATGGCAACCTGGGAACTGCGGGAAGCGGTGAATTTATCAGCCCAGGCCTTTGAGTTTTTAGTTGACGAATTTGAACACGCAGGCGTAAGTAAAGCCGAGTGTATAGATGCACCGGGCCCGCGCGTGGCCGAATCTCCCTGTCATTTCGTATGTAAATACCTGTCAACGCAACGTCTCGCCGGCAATTCTCCAGTGGGTAATGTCGATGTGGTGTTTGGAGAAGTAGTACGGATACATGTCAGGGACGACGTTGTCACCGATGAAGGCAAAATAGATATACCGACTGTGAAGCCAATTGAGCGTATGGGCTACTATGACTATGCAGTTATCGATGAAGTATTTGAGATGCGCATCCCTGGTAACACAGCAGCTGCAGATGGACTTGAAGGGCGGAAGTAGGCATCCGCAGATACATTTTTTTTTAGTCGGACGCTTTCTCAAACGTTGTTGACGGACATTGAGATATGATTATCTGTCGACGTTCGAACTCAATCAAAATTGCAATCTGATATCCCATCCATTGTACTGGCACTGCTTGCTGCCCTGCTGTTTTCACTCGGTAACCAGACTTCACGCAGCGCACTCAAGTATGCTGTCGCGTCGCAAGTTACCCTGTACCAGATCGGTATATCTTTATCGATATACTGGATGGCTGCACCGTTTTATATGAAAACAGCCTACTGGCTGTCGCCGGCTATTTTCCTCCTCGCTGCTGCCGGACTTGTACGCCCTTTAGTATCTGCCAATCTGGGAACCATGGGCACCAGGATTCTGGGCCCGACAATATCCTCAACTGTTAGTGCCTGCGGGCCAATGCTCAGCGTGACACTGGGCGTAGTATTTTTATCGGAAACACTGCACTGGCAAACGGCCTTGGGCACGGTTGGTATAGTGATTTCAATTGTCGTTCTTTCGTGGCGTGGTCAAAGCAAACCACAGTGGCCGGTTTGGGCACTATTGTTTCCAGTTGGCGCTGCATTTATTCGTGCAGCCTCACATGCGCTGGCAAAGCTCGGACTGGAATTTATACCCAGCCCCGTCTTTGTGGCGCTCGTCGCCTACTCTGTATCATTCCCCCTTGCCTGGCTCTATCATAAAAACCGGGTTCGCAGCGAGGTGACTACACACATACCGCTGGCAGGTATCGGCTGGATGTTACTCAGTGGTACTTTCTATGGAATCGCAGTCTTACTGCTTAACACAGCTTTACTCTGGAGCGATCTGGTTGTAGTCAGTCCGCTGGTCGCCTGTACCCCGTTTTTTACATTAATGCTGGGAGTTTTTGTATTCAGGGAGGCACACATAGACAGACGTACAGTTATCGCGGTGGCATTGGTGGTGCCAAGTGTTATTTTGATTGGTTTACGGCCTTAACCAACGATTGCGCCGTCTGTTGTTGTAATTGGAGTTAAATCCACAAGGGACAGTTTGACTAAACAAATCTAACCCATGCCCAACCCGGTTTTTAGTTGAGGGCCCTTTTCCTATCCACGCATGCTGGATGCTCACTGCAACTACACCGAAAAGCTCAATAAAAATACAAAAAATACTCTACTGGATCAAAGAAAGGCAAAACTACCTCCTAAAGATGATTGTCACAATGTCGTTAAACGTTCTCGTTATGCCACGGGCATAACGGTTCTACCCGCCAACACAGAGGAATCGAGCAACGCAGCCTGTAACCCTTAACTCCGTTTATTGATATTTTTAAGGATTGTTAATGAAAGCACAAAGATTAAGCGTTTTGATTACTGCAGTTTTCCTGAACATTACGATGACCGTCGCGAGCAACTCAGCCGCACAATTCGCAACGTAAGGAAAGGCGAAATAAACTCGAAGCAAACGGAGATGGCATTCTTTTAAAAGCGCAGCGCAAAGCTTTTCGACAAGCACACAAAGTCGAAGGAAAAGCCCGGCGCGAAGCTAAAGAATAATAGGGAATTAAACCGCAAAAATCGTAGTTGAAAATGTTTTAGTTGTAGCAGTACATTTGATGGCTCCAGTCCAGGGTTGCGTATTGCGCAACCCTGGTATTTGTTGCCTGGTTATTCTACAAACCCTATTTTCTCCGAGCCGAGAACTTTGAGAAACCTGATGGGCCTCCCGGTGTTGAACTTAGGACCAGTGGTCGGCAAAACTATCTATCCTGTTCCCTCTTATTTAAGTGTTAATGCACCACACCCGGACAAGATCAGACTCTGAGGCTAGCGCGTGCGACAAACTTTTCAGTCAGATCGAGTTTGTTGCTCATCATTACACCTCTGCCCAGAAGACCAGCAGCGTGGCGCAATCGATCGGCATTGAAGGATTGGAATAGATCATACGTGAGTGCTGACCTCGTTCTCCAAAGACAGTGTTCACCAGATGTGATGCTCCATTCAAAGCAATGGGCATATCCGTGAAGTCTGCAGTCGAACCACCGGTGCCCTCAAGCCTGTGAATACGTTTGATTAGCGACAGATCTCCGGTGATAGAACGCAGCAGCGAAAGTCCATTCAGGGCAGAAAGTTGAAAAGCTTTGTACCCTTGTTCGACAGTCAGATCCGCACCCAATTTTCCTTTATATTTCAGATCCCCGCCAATCCACGGCAGCATTCCGGATGTATAGATTATCGATCCGATTTGAGTATGCGTGACATAATCTGCGACCGCCTCAGGCACCGGTGGTAAATCCAATCCGAGTTCTTCAAGTCGTGCTTCAGGTGTACTTCCGCTGACAGGTTTTAGCTGCATATACGCTTCCCCCAAAAAATAAGTAAATAAACCGGCAACAAATAACCGGAGATCCAGTTTTCAGGAATACTTGTTTCACCAACTGCCATGTCGTTACCCCGGCATAATCTAAGCATCACCGGTCTGACAGCCCATGTGGTGCGCTGGTATCAACGAATATCTTGCGACTCGTAAAACTACATTACACCGCAACCGGCGCTGCAATAGCACCATGCGACTGATAGTCCGGCAAATTAATATGCTCAATTCGATAGTCGAATAAAGATTCAACTGATTGATCGAGTTCAAGTGTTGAAAACGGCAACGGCGTTCGTTGTAATTGCTCTTTGGCCTGATCAATATGATTCTGGTATAGGTGCACATCCATACCAAACCAGACTATCTCTCCGGGCGTATAGCCACACTGCTTTGCCAGCAAGTGAGTTACGAGGGCAAGATTGGCGATATTAAATCCCAGACCTAAAAATACGTCGGCACTACGTTGCACCATCGCACCACTCAATGTATTGGTTTTTTGGTTAACATAAAACTGATAGTGCTTGTGACAAGGCGGCAGTGCCATCTGATCGAGCTCGGCAACGTTCCAGCCATCCCAGATTATTCTGCGTGAAGTCGGGTTATCAGCCAGGTCATCTATAACCTGCTGCACCTGATCTATCTCTCTGCCGTCTGTGGTTTTCCATCGACGCCACTGGCTACCATAAACCGGCCCAAGATCACCCCACTTCTTTGCAAATTCATAATCATTAAGAATTCTTTCTTCAAACTCTGTTTGCGAGATGGTGGATTTGTTTTCTTCACGGTATTTCTTTAATGGCCAATCAGTCCAGATTTTTACATTCTGCTCAAGCAGCGGACGAATGTTATCGCCACCGCTCAACATCCATAGCATTTCTTTAAACGCCGTTTTCCAATACACCTGCTTGGTGGTGAAGACTGGAAAGCCATCTTCAAGATTAAAACGCATCTGATGTCCAAATACCGCCCGTGTTCCAACACCGGTTCTGTCAATTCGCTCATCACCGTGATCAACTAACTTCTGCAACAAATTGAGATACTGTTGCTCCGGGTGCACTTCACCGTTCACGATTTGCTTTTCAAAAGACATACTAGCTGGCTGTTTCTGCTTTGTCGGCATTCTTATATGCAGACCAGATTAAAAATATGCCGTAGATAATCATTGGAATGCAGAGTAACTGACCACGTGTCAGAAAGTTAAAAGCATCAAAGCCAATATGGTTATCAGGCTGTCTGAAGAACTCAACTAAGAAACGCAGAATACCGTAGGTCAACATAAACACACCAGACACAGCCATCATGGGCCGATGCTTGCCAGCGTATATCCAGACAACCAGGAACAACACAACGCCTTCGAGGAAAAACTGATACAACTGCGATGGATGCCGTGGTAAATCACCTGCATGTGGAAACACCATTCCCCAGGGCACGTCTGTTACCCGCCCCCAAAGCTCACCATTAATAAAGTTACCGATACGACCGGCACCCAGACCGACAGCCACTACCGGTGCTACCAGATCTGCAACTTGAAAATACTTGCGTCCACGACGCCAGGCAAACACGCCGATCGCAGTTAGCACTCCGAGCAACCCGCCGTGAAATGACATACCACCAAACAGCAGCATACCCGGGTTCTGTAAAAACCCTGAGAAATTATAAAATAAAATACTGCCCAGACGGCCACCTACAATCACCCCAATGGCGCAGTAGAACACCAGGTCGGCAAGGTCATCTTTACTGAAAGGCAGATTACGTCGTTTGATATGACGATTTGCCAGAAACCAGGCTGCTGCAAACCCGATCAGGTAAGTAATGCCGTACCAGTGAATTGAAATCGGGCCAATTGAAATTGCAACCGGGTCGATATTGGGATATTGGAGCATCAGGGTTTCTCTTCGGCGGGCTTGCCACGGTATCGCAGGCGTAATCTACAGCAACCGGAGCAGGTAAATAAGCCACGGTTAAGATTCGGTCCGGCAAATGCAGGTTACCAGTGAACGAATTATAACCCGCTCTGATTGCCGAGGCAGTAGATTGATGCCTGAAGCGGATTGTCATTCCGACAGAAACCAACTCTGGAGAAACTTTGATTAATTCCGCGCAGCCGTTGGTCCGTCACACTGATGTAATACTCTGCTAGGAAGTTTCCTAATGTATCAGCCGTGCAAAAATCGCCTTCAGATACTCTGTTTCAGGAATAGCCGCATGAACCGGATGATCCGGCCCCTGATGTCCACGTGCAAGCACCTGTAACCCACAACCGACACTGCGGGCGGACTGCAACATGACTCGCTGCAGATCTGCTTCATTCAGGTGGTGCGAGCAGGAGGCCGATACCAGCAACCCATTTTCACTCAAGAGCTTTGCAGCCAATGAATTAATTTTGCGATATTTCTCAGTGCCATTGCGCTTGTCTTTTGCACGTTGAATAAACGCCGGCGGGTCAAGCACGATAATATCGAACTTTTGTGCAGAGCCCTCTTTGAGCCTTGCCAGACAATCTGCCACATCGCCTTTCATGACTGAGTACTTTGATTCATCGAAGTTATTCAGCTGTGCATTACGCACCGCACCATCACAGGCTGCCTGAGAACTATCGATGGCTACCACCTCTGTTGCACCACCGGCGAGTGCATTAATGCCCCAGGCCCCCAGATAACTAAAAGCATCCAGAACTCGCTTGCCGTGACAGTACTTTTGCAACAATAAGCGGTTTTCACGATGATCATAAAACCAACCGGTTTTCTGACCACCCTTCATTGGCACGTCAAACCCGAGACCGTTTTCTTTTATGTGAACAACCGCCGGCACTGTGCCATGAACCGTTTCTTCACGTGGTTCAAGCCCCTCAAGCTCACGGATAGCGCTGGTACTGCGAATATGAATCCCAGACGGATTCAGGCACTCAACCAGAGCTTCAATCACATCGCTTTCAATTAACTGCATTCCTGCTGTAGATATTTGCACCACCAGCGTAGAGTCGAATCGATCAACGACTAAACCGGGTAATAAGTCACCTTCACCATGTATTAGCCGGTAGGCAGGATATTCATAAAGTGACTCGCGCAACTTGAGCGCTGCATGGATTCTTCTGATCAACAGTTCTTTGTTTAGCGCCTGCCCTTCCCGAAAGCTAAATACACGCGCACAAATCAGGGACCGCGGATTGACATAAGCGTTGCCACAGAACTGACCACGTTGCGAATACAGTGCTACAGCTGAACCCGCTGGCAGATCTTTTAGAGGCGTCTTTTTTGTGTCTACTTCATTGCTGTAGACCCACAAGTGACCGGCATCGAGTCTGCGCTCTTCATTTTTTTTCAGATAGAGCTTTGGCAGATTCGAGTCAAGCTGATCTGGAGTTGTCTGGTTGTCGGGCACTGTATTTCCTGTGGCAAAACAGATTGTAAAACGCCAGCGTGGTGAGGCGTTTAGATAGTTATATTGTGTTTTTTCCCAGCGGCTCGATTGAATCACTCAGGATTGATCAGTGCCCGGGTATTTAGCTTTCGGGAAGTCCAGACAAGCCAATGCAGATTTGAACTACCAGTCTCAACTGCTGACTGACCTCAACCACCAACTGGAATCGCCAGTTTGGTCAGATTAGATCACCAAGCCGGTGGTAAGCACTGCCATAATAAAGCAATGGGGAAACTTCTGTATTGAGATCAACATCGATCACACGACCGATTAATACTGTGTGGTCGCTCACCTCGTGCCCGGCAACAGTTTCGCACTGCAGGCAAAGAGGACAACCGGCAATGACTGGCAAATTATTGCTCGATAACGACCAATCAACACCTTCAAACTTTTCTATTCCCGGTGTCGCGAATCGATTTGAGAGCTCTGCCTGCTCTTCGCTCAGCACATGCACCGCAAATTTCTTGCAGTTGGCAAATACGTTGTATTCTCCTGCCTGAGTTCCCGCACTCCAAAGCACCATGGGTGGATCAAGAGAAACCGAATTAAAGCTACTGGCTGTCATGCCTGCGTTTCTACCATCCGGCGCAACTGCTGTGACTATAGTGACACCTGTGGCGAATCGGCCAAAAGCTTTACGAAAAACATCAGAGTGGGGGGTTGGCATTGTTATCCTGTTGTACTGCTTGCGCGCGACGCATTATAGGCCCAATGGGTTGTAAACTCAGTATCTGCATCACTAATCGGTAAAAATCTATGAGTATCGCCAAAACACCCAAACCACCCTACTACGCAGTTATTTTCACCAGCATGCATTCCGGAGACACAACAGGTTATTTAGACATGGCGGAGAAAATGACATCATTAGCTGAGCGTCAGCCTGGATATCTGGGCATAGAGTCGGCACGCGAAAATGTAGGCATCACAGTATCATATTGGCGCGATCTTGAATCCATAAAACAATGGAAAAACCAGGCTGATCACCTTAAGGCACAGGCAGCTGGAAAGGCGCGCTGGTATTCCGCCTACACAACCCGAATCGCGTTAGTGGAACGAGACTATTCCCTGTAGCAACTTAATATTTGAACAAAATGCGGGACAGTGGTCTAGGAGTCTGCGCGGCAGAAATCTGCGTAGCGAGAACGTGTCATAGCGAGGGCG
>CAZYRP010000124.1:0-15485 GCA_964649465.1 uncultured Granulosicoccaceae bacterium
GATAAGGTTAACGCAGCCATGGCGGCAGCTGCGAAGAAAAGTGTTTGCGAACTTTAGGGACGACCCAATAGGTGCCTGGTGGTGGTAGGCTGCGTGCAGCGCTTGCCGGTTACCAATTGGTGATACCTGATTGAGTTAGCTTGCAGTTAACGTATCCTGTGTATTGGAACAGAATACACAGATCAGATCGATGAGAACACCACCAACGGGGCGGCGCAGCGATGATCTGGGCCGCCACACACTTAGCAAGGAAGAGCTCACTGCCAACTGGTTGCCCCGCTATACAGGCATGCCTCTCGAGAAATTTGGCGACTACATTCTTCTGACCAATTTCTCCGACTACGTCAACGAATTTGCAAAGCAGTTTGATTGCAAGATTTATGGTGAAGGTCGGCCAATGCAAGCCGCCACCAACCACAACGGCATCAGCATCGTTAATTTTGGTATCGGCTCGGCTAACGCCGCAACCATTATGGACTTGCTGACTGCGATAATGCCAAAGGCAGTTTTGTTTCTTGGTAAATGTGGTGGACTAAAAGCATCGACTGAAATAGGTAATTTTATTTTGCCGATTGCGGCTATCAGAGGTGAAGGTACCAGTGATGACTATCTGCACCCTAAAGTACCGGCACTGCCGTCATTCAAACTGCATAAATTTGTATCTGACAAAATTGCTACACGTGGTCATGAATACCGGACGGGTGTTATCTACACCTGCAACCGACGCGTTTGGGAGCACGATAAAGCCTTCCATGCAAAACTGCATGATATGACATGTATTGGTATAGATATGGAAACAGCAACGCTCTTTATTGTTGGCCATGCTAACCAGATAGCGCGTGGTGCGTTGTTACTGGTATCCGATGTGCCGATAACACCGGATGGTGTGAAGATGGAAGATGCAGATATAAAAACAACCAGCAAGTGGGCGCCAATACACTTAGAGCTGGGAGTCGAGGCGATGACCGAAATTGGTGGCAAAGGTGAACAGATCAGACACTTTCGCTACTGAGTAATTGCCAAAATAGTCTCCTGGCGGAGGAAGTGAACCACGACACCGGCGGATGTTACGTCATCTACTTTGAGTTCGCCCACAATACCTCAGGGTTATATTTGCATGCCGCTTCTGCCATTCAGGCGAGTTGTTAGAAAATGGCGGCAAATCTGAACAACCATACACGTCAATAAAATTCCGTTTGCGGTGCTGCTACCGGCTACAGATTTCGATGCGAACTTATGTCTGAACCGATTGTCCAGAATTGTAGGCTTCGCAAACCAGACTCTCCGTTATACGCGGCGGGTGTACTCTTAACATCGCAGGTCGAACGCAGACTCCCGTGGTAGCCGGAGTTGGTAACCATTAATTTGAAGGGTAGAGGGGCTATATGAATAAACTGAACTTGTCACTTGCGTTAACCTTGCTGCTGTCTCCGGTGGCTGGTAAATCCGCACAATTAGTGGAGCTCTTTACATCGCAGGGCTGTTATTCATGTCCACCCGCCGATGAACTTCTTGGTGAGCTGATTGAAGAGCAACCGGATTTGGTAGCGCTCGAGTTTCATGTCGACTATTGGGATGATTTGCACTATGGCGCAGCGGGAGTCTGGAAAGATCCATTCTCGGACTCGTCGTACACGCTGCGACAGCGACGTTACAATTCTACAGACCTTGCTGGCAAGCGAGGTGTTTATACACCGCAGATGATAGTCAATGGCCGTGCAGCCCAGGTTGGGTCGAGTGAAAGGGCAGTGCGTCGCGCCTTAAAGTCTGGTGAGCCTGAAATTGATCTAACGGCATCTATTGAAGCTGATCGATTGTCTGTTGATATCAAAGGTACACGCAGCAGAGGAACAGTTCTCTGGCTGGCCGTTTTTGATCGACTACAGGTAACCGAGGTTACTCATGGTGAAAACCACGGTAAAACAATGGTGAATCACCATGTGGTTCGCGAGCTGTTGCCGCTTGGTCAGTGGCAGGGTAATAAAACCAGTCAGACGTTTCAGCTTGCTGCACTTGCAAATGATGTTAGTGCTAACGGCAATACCGGGTGTGCGGTGTTTTTACAGGATGAATCGCTCGGTGTTATTCGTGGTGCAACTTACTGTAAGTAACCTGTGATTCAGCCCTTCAGTTGGAAATAACATCGCCTGCTGAACAAGCTTAAGACCGGTAATTAGTCGGTCTTACCTTCACTCTAACAGCTGATAAAGTATTTCCGCACCTGAGACAGTTTCGCTAAACAGGCCGACGTCTGACGCCAGTGGTACGGGGCGCAGACAGAATAACCGAATGTTGTTGTCTACCCGTTGCAGACCACATTGTATTTGATCTTCTGTTGGTTGATTGATGTCTGACGCAGTGAGTACTGCTTCATTCACTCCATCTGGCAAGGCAGACGCAGGTGAGTTGACAGGTTCCGATAGCGCGTTTGCAATTGTCTGAGCCGCACTTGAAAATTGCATCCCCACATCAGCATCTGTATTTGAGAAGTCTCCGTCACTGATACAGTCCGCTATTAATCCCGTACAGTTTTGCAACACCAACACTGCACCGACTGGATCGATTAACTCTCGTTGTCTGGGAATTGTCGGGTCTGTTGGATGTTGTGTAAATGCCGCTGTGAATTCGGCAGTGGAGTAGGACTCCAGGTATGTCTGTACGCCGTTAACGTTGAGGTCTGCTCTTATTGCGGTGGAATTGGTTGCCGTTGAGTTGGTAGAGTCAGGCAGGGATACAATTGTGGCTTGAAATACCGAGTTGCTAATACGATCTACTCTTCTCACGGTGATCGTGTTGCCTTGTTGCAAGAGATGAATCGCGCGTTGAGTGTTATTGCTGAAGAAAAAACGTAATTCATTCGCGTCGGATGAAGCGACTACGGTATCAGTGCCGTCAATTGAAAAGCTCAGCGTACTGGTAAACTGATTGCTGATTTCGTTTGGCAACGCTATATCTACCGGGGTTATATCTAGCTGAGTTGTATCCGCCATGCTGATAGCATTACTGGTTTCAGCTGCTTCCTGGGCTAGTGCCAGTAGCTGAGTGGTAAATGAGACGGTGGCAGAAGTTCCTTCGTTACGACTATTGGTTTGCAATAACGTTTCAGGTGCCAGCAGGGCAAGGTCAGGAATTGGCAGATTTGCATTGTCTGCAGTTGGTGATTGGGGGGTCTGGTCTGCTCCGTCTGCAATGCCTGCATCGGTGCCTGAATCAATTTCGGCTGTGTTTCCGGTGCTATCGATTGCGTCAGTGGATTGAGAATTCGTCGGTTGAATAATGCCGCCATCGCCGGTGCCTGAGATACCTCCACCACAAGCACTCAACAGTAAACCGACAATGATGGCTGACCATACCTTTGCACGTGAATTTACAAAAGGCAGTGACAGATGGCTATTGCTGCTTACAGATTTACTTTGCATCGTCGTCTACCTCTTTTTTTACCGGTTGTTCTATGCTCTCGGGCTCTGCCACCGGCTCTTCAAAATAGTAAATACCTAATCCTGTACGGTATCTTCCCTCACCTGCAACTGACGGATTGACTGATCGGTCCTGCTTTGAGAGAAACTGATCAAGGTCATTAAGTAGTGCGAGTGATTTTTCCTGGCTTAGCTCGCGGAATAATTCAACACCGTTTGCCGGTACATCATCGTATGCCACTGACAGTTGTAATCGTGTGAGCTCTGCTTCTTTGCTGAAGTTGTGATCAATTGTACAGAGCAGGTCATTGATGCTGTTGCCGGATAGCCTTAACAATTCTTCATCGCTGCCAGCTGGAACGTATCCGTTAGATACTAATGTCACTTTTGATTTGTTGTCGTCGATGCTTACTGAGCCTACGCGCAGCAACTCATCCAGTATTGCTCTGGCAGTCATATCACCGCTGTAGCGTTTTACAAGGTCTTCAAAGCCGCCTTCTGCCTGGGGATCGCCCCAGCCCAGTACTTTTGGTTTTCCGGCCCGGGTTTGGAAGTCGCTGTCGCGCATCCATGCATGCACTACTCGCGCTGCGCGGTTGTTTTCTTTTTTTGTCGCTTCTTTTTCTTCGGGCTCTTCCAGTAGTCGTTTAACTTCTTTTCGATTCACACCGGTCAGGACGGAAACTCTGGATACCGATTGCTTGCGCCCGGGCAGGCCAAAATCTTCACTCGCTACTTCGACGAAGACACGGCGCGCAACTGCGCTGAAATCGGCGTAGGCAACACCATTGCGCAACAACAGGCGCACCAGCGGGCGCAGAACCTTTTTCATCATGGATGTGTGGGGAGAGGGTTCGCTCATGGTCGGTAAATATACAGTAAAACGGGAGTTTAGATGGGAGAAAAATCCCAAATACTGTGCCACGTTGTCAGTTTCTTGAAGATTCTGCATGAGATACCATACGGCGACTCCTCTAAATTGGTATCACCTGATGCGTGTTCTGGTTATTAATTGCGGCTCTTCCAGCGTTAAATTCCATCTGATTAATCTTTCCGATGGTAGCCGGGTGCTGTCTGGCAAAATCGAGTCTATCGGTGAAGCCGGTGGCAAATTTCAAAGTCATCAGCAGGCCCTTGATCATATTGTTGACGAGGCAGGTGGACAGAGTATTGATGCAGTTGGTCACCGTGTTGTACACGGTGGTGAAAAATTCATCGAACCGGTCATTATTGATGAAGATGTATTAACGGAGATTGATGCCTGCTCTATCGATGCACCTCTGCACAACCCGTACAATTTGCAGGGTATAAATATCGCTCGTGCAAAGTGGCCTGCCTTACCACATGTGGCAGTGTTTGATACTGCCTTTCATGCGCGCATGCCACGGCGTGCACGTGAGTATGCCATTAATGCTGACATCGCCGAGAAGTACCGCATAAGACGTTATGGTTTTCATGGCACTTCGCACGAGTATGTAGCGGGTGTTGCAGCGCGGGCATTGGGGTCGGATGTTAGCCAGCTGCGTATTGTCACGCTGCATTTGGGCAATGGTGCAAGCGCTTGTGCGGTCGAGTATGGCAAGTCCACTGAAACCAGTATGGGTATGACACCATTGGAAGGTTTAGTGATGGGAAGTCGATGTGGTGATATTGATGCGGGGGCTGTGATGTCTTTGCTGCGAACTGGCGACTTTACCGTGACTGAGCTTGACGAATTGCTCAATCGTAAAAGTGGTCTGCTTGGTTTAAGTGGTATTGGTAATGATTTGCGTAAGATAGAAGATCATGCTGCAGACGGAGATGACCGGGCGCGAAAATCGATCAATGTATTTGCACACAGGGTACGGAAATATATTGGAGCTTACGCCGCAGTTATGGGTGGCATTGATGCAGTTGTATTTACCGGTGGAATCGGTGAAAACAGTGCAACCATGCGTCGCAGGATATTGCAGCGACTCGAGTTTCTCGGCCTGGTTATCGATGAAGACTTAAACCGCGATGCATCGGTTCGTGATGTATCTGAAAGTGGTTCATCAGGCATGACTTCCGACAACGCAACAATTATATCGGATGTCAGTTCCAGAGTCAGAGCGCTGGTGGTTAAAACTGATGAAGAGTTAATGATTGCAAAGCTCACCAAGAAGGTGGTGACTGAAGAGAATAAAATCAGTGTTACCAAAAGCATCCCGGTAGCGATAAGCGCCAGGCATGTGCACCTGACACAGAAAACATTTGAAGCGCTCTTCGGTGAGGGTGCAACACCGACTGTTTATCGTGAGATATCGCAGCCCGGTCAGTTTGCCTGTGAAGAGAAAGTTAATTTGATTGGACCCCGTAATCGCATAGATGGTGTGCGAATACTGGGACCGCTGCGCTCGGTCGATCAAATAGAAATTGCACGTACTGATGAATTTAAGTTAGGCGTCGACGCGCCAATACGCGATTCAGGCAAGGTGCAGGGTTCAGCGCCTATTACACTTGAAGGTCCTGCTGGTACGGTGAATTTACCCGAAGGACTAATTTGTGCGAGACGCCATATTCACATGCATCCTGACGATGCATCTGTTTTTGGTGTGGCAGACCGGGATATTGTTGAAGTAGCCATTACCGGTGGCCCCCGTGATCTTACCTTCGGCGATACGCTTATCAGGGTGAGTGAGAAGTATCTGCTTGAAATGCACATTGATACCGATGAGGCCAATGCTGCCGAGCTCAATAAAAATGCTGTTGGTGAAATAATTTACGATACCGTCACAGGTGCAGGAGCGCAGCTGAAAAAGACACGTGGGTAGGGATATGTGTAAAGTGTAAAGACCTGAACGCAGGTTGTAACGGCTGTTCATCTGATTGGTTAAAGTCCGTTTAAAGGTGTTATCCATAAACTTGTCCGGCTTTACGGTGAAATTCCGTCCTGCAAAAAACCAACCTGAGAGTGGTGAAGCCAGTTGGTGCAGGCTGTCAGATAGGAACATTAAAGTCCAAAGCTCCAGATACTCAAATTATTCCACTCACGTCTCACACACTCATCTAAGAAATCTGGAACGCTGCAAAAACCTTTAAATAAGCTAACACCCAGCGTCAAGAGCCCTTAAAGAACCTGGCGCCTTGTACCGATACCCTCCCAGTCGGCAGATAGACGTTCCCTGGACGCACTGCGAAAAACTGAGTACCCAACTCCGTGGTGCTCTAACGGCTCAGAAGGGAAAATGCGAACCATCTACTATTTCACACAATCCGGTATCCGGCCTGCATTGGATAGCACCGCAGGAATTTCAGCTCTGTCTATTCAATTTCCTGGCAGTCATTCAGCGATAAATAAAATAGCTGGAAAGCAGGTTTCTCAGTGATGATTAATGTGCCTAAAATCACACTGGCATCACTGTTCGCTGCTACCTGGCTGACTTTAAGCGCTTGCAGTGGCGGTAGTGGTGAACCGCTGTTCAACGAGAATGGCATCAGCAGTGGAAGTGTCAGCGCTACCTTTAAGGCAAACGGTGAAGACTTGCCGGCTTTAGGGGCAGCGCTCCCGGCGAAACTGGATGACGATTATGTAGCTGCTCAGTTTCTGTTTCGTGCCACCTTCGGGCCCACTGAGTCGAGTATTGCTCACCTGAGAGATGTTGGCTACAAAGCGTGGATTTCTGAGCAACTGCAGTTGCCACCCACCTTCATGTTAAACGAGACACGTAAGCAAAATCCTCCGCGCTGGGGCGAACACGTCAACAGCTGGCTGAAGGTAACTACCCATGCTGACGATCAGCTTAGACAACGCGTCGCTTATGCATTGTCACAGTTTTTTGTTGTATCCGACCAGGGTGGTCTTGGAGATCAGCAGGCCGCTCTTTCAAACTACTACGACATATTGATTGCTAACAGTTTCGGAAATTTTCGTGAGCTAATGGAGTTGGTAACGCTTAGTCCTGTGATGGGTGATTACCTGAGCATGAAGGGTAATCAAAAGCCAAACCAGGAAAAAGGCATCAGGCCAGATGAGAACTTTGCTCGTGAACTTCTACAACTATTTTCGATTGGACTGGTTCAAATGGAGACCGATGGTTCATTGAAACTCGACCAAAACAATGTGCCCCTGCCAACCTATGATCAAGAGACAATAGAAGCATTCGCCCATGTTTTCACCGGTTGGCACTTTAAGGATGTCGACAATTGGAACTACCCCAAAAACGAAGACTGGTACTCACCTATGAGTGCGTATCAGGAACATCACGATAACTCAGAGAAAAAACTTTTCAATGATACAACTCTGCCGGCCGGCCTTTCGGCAGAACAAGATTTGCAGGCAGCACTTGACAATATTTTCAACCATCCTAATGTCGCCCCTTTTTTTGCGAAACACATGATCTCGCAATTGGTAACCAGCAATCCGAGTTCGGGTTATATAGAGCGAGTGGCTGGCAAGTTCAACGATGATGGCAATGGCAATCGCGGCAATATCGGTGCTGTAGTGGTGGCAGTATTACTTGATGACGAAGCCCTGGGAGGCTATCAACAGGACTCGAATACATTTGGCAAACTTCGCGAACCAGTAATTCGGCTGGTATCACTGTGGCGTGCGTTCAACGCAAACCCCGGTCATCAGGATTTTAGCTACGGTTGGATCAAAAACAGACTAAACCAGGCGCCGCTACAATCACCTTCAGTGTTTAACTTCTTTTCACCATCCTTTAGCCAGAACGGAAGCCTGAGAGATATGGGTCTTAAATCCCCCGAATTTCAGATACACAATGAAAGTAGCATCATCGATATCACCAACACTCTGTTAGCTCAATCAATCTGGAACAACACCGAGTCAACTTCAGATCAGGATCTTGCACCGGTTGATATAACAAAGTTAATGCAGCTCGATGACAATAGTGATGTGCTATATAGAATGCTGTCTACTCTGACACTCGGCAAAGAGCCCAGTGATGCGCTCCGTGCACAGGCAGATTATCTTCGCGAGGTGCGAAAGAATGCATCATCTGAAGTCCGTGCCGAGGATCTGTTGTTTTTGTTTATTGCATCTCCCGAAGCAGCAGTGCAACGATAAGCCTGATACGTATCACTATGAATAAATATTCCAGAAGAAAATTCATCGAATTAGGATGTCGCACCATTATTGGTGCCGGCCTTGCGGCCAGTCCGGTTACTCAGTTAGCACATGCACAATCTGGTGGTAACGACTACCGCGCTCTTGTATGTATTCATCTGAACGGTGGCAATGATGGCTTTAACATGTTGGTACCCGCTTCAGGTGCCAGCTATGCAGAGTATGCTCAGGGCCGCGGGCAACTTGCAGTGCCCTCTGGTGATTTGCTATCGCTCAATCCTGCCACGTCCAACACCACAGCAGTTGGTCTGAATCCGCATCTGGCTGCGCTAAAGCCGTTGTTCGAGAGTGGGCAACTGGCGTTTCAGTCGAATGTGGGTACGATGATAGAACCTGGCACTGCCGAAGATGTGCGTAACAAATCTATTCGGCTACCCGAACAGCTGTTTTCACACAAAGATCAAACCAGGCAGTGGCAAAAACAAAACCACTACCATCAATCAAATAACGGCTGGGGTGCGCGGGCCGCGGACATAATCGCGTCACAGCAGTCCAATCCCGATCTTGCGGCAATTAGCCTAAGCGGAAAAAACGAATGGCAGGCAGGTGGTGAGCTTTCGGCTTTTAACATTAACAGTGACGGTGTCCGTAATTATTCAGGTATGGCTGACCACGATTCAGAATGGCAGATGCCGAGGCGCGAGGCGTTCATACAACTTCTGCATGCGCAGTACAACAACG
Organism: uncultured Granulosicoccaceae bacterium; assembly: GCA_964649465.1. Lineage (GTDB taxonomy): Bacteria > Pseudomonadota > Gammaproteobacteria > Granulosicoccales > Granulosicoccaceae. The sequence goes on from CAZYRP010000124.1 coordinate 9,205, forward strand.
CATTTGAAAAATCCTATGCCGAGCTTCAATCGAGAGCACTTGTGTTGTCTACAAATGTCGGCGCAGCTCTTGAAAAGCGTGGCGAGCTGCAGACGCCAGTGCCAATAGACAATGCCCTTGCGGCTCAATTGGCGATGGTAGCTAAGCTCATTTCGATAAAAGATGAATTCAGTCTGTACCGACAACTGTTTTATGTAGAGTTGGGTGGATTTGACACCCATGACGACCAACTGGATGATCAGCCAGTCTTGTATTCGAAGATCGCATCCGCCCTGGATTTCTTCAACAATGCACTAGTGGAAATCGGTCATCAGGATAATGTTGTAAGCTTTACTACATCAGACTTTGGTCGCAGCATATCCAGTAACGGTGACGGTACTGATCACGGCTGGGGGAATCACCACATCGTGATGGGCAACCCTGTTGCAGGTGGTGATGTCTACGGTGCCATTCCAAGAATATTAGTCGGTGGACCAGACGACTCCAGAAATGGTCGAATAGTACCGACAACTGCGGTTAGCCAATACGCCGCGACAATGATGAACTGGCTTGGAATGAGCAGTGCTGAAATAAATGAAATACTGCCTTCCCTGAGGAACTTTGATACGCAAAATCTGGGTTTTTTATCCTGAGGGAGTTCTAATTACATTAATGGGCCTGGACCCCTTTGCTTTAAAAACACGCAGCGGCAGGGATGCATCAAACCGTATGCTATGAGATAAAACCAATAAAAAAGCCACCTAAAAGTCGGTGGCTTCTTATTTTTCCCAGGCGGCTTTTTCTAACTGGTTTTTTTCTGTTTCTTATTATCAGCAGAGTTTGTGGCTTTCCTGGTGGGCATGCTGTCCGTAATACCGATTGTGTCGCTTATCGTGGGTATTGGCTTGTCGATGTCAACTTTGCGATTAATCTGTTTTTGCAGAGCTTTTTTCTCAGCCATAGTTTCCGCAAGGAGTTTGTTGAGCGCTCTTAATTTAGCCTTGAGTTCAACAGATTCGCGCTGCAAAATTGCATTCGCCTGACTGGCTTCATTCTGATCTGAGAATTTTAAATCGTTATCTTGCAATTCACTGTGGCGGCTATGAAGTTGTTTTTTAAGTTTTGAGATTTGACGCTTAAGATTCGCGTTATTACTGCGAGCTGTGGTGGCGGCTTTATCACGTGTGGTTTGGATTTTGATCTCCCCGAGCGCAAGCTCGCGGGTTAAATCAGCAATGCGCTGATCTGCTTTTTTTAGTGCATGCGTATTTTCATGCTGCATTTTATTGTGGGTTTTTTTCAATGCGGCGAGTTGTTTCTCTGTCGTGCCGCCATCGCTGAGCAATGCATTTTTTTCAGTTAGTGTTTTTCGAATTGAAAAAATAGAATTGTAGTATTGCCTGCTGCCCTCCAGCAGTTCCTTTTGCAATGACAGTACACTCGTGTCGAGACTGTGCACTTGTTCCTCAATTGTAGTCATATCCGATGACAGCATATTGTGCTGGTTGTTGGCCGTTTTAGAATCAGATATTTTACTATTCAGGTTTTCCTTAAGCTTGCTGATGGATTGCTCAATTTCCAATCCCTTCTCGACGTCTGATTGCTCGACTGCAGAGCTGTCTTTTTGTGTCTTTACATCGTTTAAATTCATTTGCAGGTTATTAATTTCGCGTTGCAGATTGACGCTTTCAGCTCGTGTGCGTTCAGATGTTGTCTGGTTGATTTCGACACGGGTTTTAAATTCTGCAAGCCGTTGACCGAGGGCTGAAAACCCGCCGTGTACCTTGATCAGAGATTGATCAAGTTGTCGAATTTCAGATAGCTTTTGACTCAGCTCACTGCCAATGTGATTAAGTACTTCGTCATCTTCGGCTGACTCGCAGACAAGGGTGGGCCTGGTGGCATTTGAATCAGCGAATTTACTTAGCAGTGTGGCTATTTTGGTCTGTTCTTTTTTTAACGCGCGCTCTTGCAAGTCGGTCAGCTTGTTTTGCAAGTCAGCAATGCCGTGGCTGCGTGCGGTGATTTCGTTTTCCACCTGTGTCAGCGCCGTTTTAATCGGTTTAATTGTGAGTTCAGATTCTTGCAGGCGCAATTCCAGTTTTTCCTGCAGTGGAGCTTTGGTTTGCCTTACGATGATTTGCCTAATCATGTTGCCAATATACAAAACCGCGACTGTGGCCGTCAGGAGCAGAAGAAGTTGTGAAGCTGAATTAAGCATTTAGGGTCCGATTTCCAGGCATCAGTCTTTTCGTCATTGCGGTCTAAAATCAGCTTCTTGCTGTATCAAGTACGCGTGGAATGGTCATGGGAATAAGGCTCACGTCAATTCCAGATTTGTGTACGTAATGACTTTTCAGTATGACAGCGCAATAAATCAGCCAGTCAGGCATAAATGATTGAAAATAACCCCACCTGATTTTTTCCAATCGTGGAAAATATGAAACAGTTAACATTGTGTTGTCAAAAAGCAAAACGTCGGAGAACCGTAAATGAAGGCATTGGTATATACAGGCACCGAAGAGGTCATCTATCGGGATGAACCGGATCCGGTGCCCAATGGCGTTGGTGACGTTTTGTTGGCAGTAGATGCCTGTGGGCTTTGTGGGTCTGACATGCATGCCTATCATGGTTTGGATTCCCGTCGTGTGCCGCCTTTGATACTTGGGCACGAAGTTACAGGAGTAGTACAGAATGGCGATCGACAGGGTGAAAGAGTTATCGTTAACCCGTTGATGTCTTGTGGGCGCTGTGGTGATTGTATTGGTGGCCGGACTCACTTATGTGCAAGTCGCGAGTTAATCGGTATGCGAGTGGCTGGTGCTTTTGCAGAGTATGTAGTCGTGCCGGAGCAGAGCCTGCTTTCGATGCCTGATGTTATGGATGTTGCTCAGGCAAGCCTGACCGAACCGACCGCGGTTAGTTTGCACAGTGTTCTTTTGGCGGAAAGGGTGTTGCACCGTCCTGTATCCGAGGCGCGTGCATTGGTAATTGGTGCTGGTGCGATTGGTGTTCTGGCCTCATTAGTTCTGCAAAGCAAGGGATGTAGTGATGTTTATATCGGTGACACGGGTGAGCTGCGCCGCAAGACTGCGGAAAAAAATGGTTTCGGCCATGTTTATGATCCCCTCACCAATGAGCCAGAAGCAGGTAGTTTTGATCTGGTGATAGACGCGGTCGGCAGCGGTAGAACGCGTGAAGCATCGAGTCGTCTGGCCAAAGCGGGTGGGGTGATATGCCATGTCGGGCTGCAGGATGATGCCTCCGGTCTCGACACACGTCGACTAACACTGCAGGAAATAACTTTTATCGGCAACTATTGCTACACGATGTCGGACATGGTTGCGGCAAGAGAAGCTATTCATACTGGCAAACTCGGTGGGCTGGAATGGCTTGAGCATCGTCCGATGTCAGATGGGGCATCTGCATTCGCTGATGTTCATAACGGCGTTGCATCGGCACCCAAAATTGTATTGTTCCCTTCTTAAGCCATGGCGGATAAGAAGTCTTGAAGTGTTCTTTTTTTAGGAAACAGTAGAAACTGTATGAGTGAAGAAATCATTGTAACCAATCTCGAATACTATCCGGGTATGGCCATCGAGCAGCATCTCAGTCTTGTACAGGGAAGCTCTGTGCGCGCTAAACACGCTGGCAGGGATTTTATGGCAGGAATTAAAAGCATTTTTGGCGGTGAACTAGCTGGTTACACTGAGTTGCTGCATGAATCCCGCGAAGAAGCCCTGAACAGAATGGTTGAACAGGCCCAGAGTGTTGGTGCTAATGCTGTACTCAATGTGCGCTTTTCAACATCAAGCATTGCCTCAGGTGCGGCTGAGATTTTTGTCTATGGTACCGCTGTCACATTGCGAGCTGAATCGTGATTGAGTATGCGATCTTCGCAGTGTTGCTTGTTTTCGGTTACGGCTTTGGGCAACTCAATGAACGGCGCCATTATAAATCTATCAGGAAGCGTGAAAGCGAAATGGTGACATTGCCGGCCGTGGCCAGCAAGCATCCGCCTGCTGACGCTCACTATAAGCAGAAAATGGTGATAGGCAGCGTGGTCGTTGCAAGTGACTACTTTAAATCTTTTGTTGCTAATCTTGTCAATGTATTTGGTGGCCGCATTCGATCTTATGAGCCGTTGCTCGACAGGGGCAGGCGTGAGGCGATGTTACGATTAAAGCAGCAGGCAAAGAAGCAGGGAGCATCTATGGTGTTTAATGTTAAGTATGAAACCTCCCGCATCGGTGGTCGCGTTACAACAATTGAGGTGATGGCTTATGGTACAGCCCTCATTGTAACGCCGGAAGTAGCGGTAGCTACTGTTGAACATATTTAGAGTTAATATGCCATTCCACAGGTTTGCTGTGTACTGTAACAACATGAGCTACGGATAAAATGCAATACGAAGACCGTACACCTGATGAAAGTGTTAACACTCCCGGGCGTCACCCGTTGCGCGATTTTGCCAGGCTAAGTGTTATGGCACTGATTGCTGTCGTTCTGCTCGGTGTTTTTTTTAGGGTGGCAGGTGCAAAGCTTGGAGGACTGATTCCATATAGGTCTGAGTTGTGGTTAGCAGAACGCATTGACAGTGCTTCAAAAAATGCTGGTCAGGAATCACCTTTTCATCAAACAAATACCAACCCGGAGCTGCAGGAGTATTTGCAGTCTGTAGCAGATAGAGTTGCTGTTGCATTGGAGCTTCCGGAATCTATGCCGGTTACATTGCACTACAGTGATGAGAATGTAGTTAATGCCTATGCAACGATAGGTGGCCATGTTTATTTCTTCAAAGGTCTGTTACGTTTACTGCCGCATGAGAATGCGCTTGCAATGTTGGTGGCGCACGAATACTCACACGTAACTTTGCGCCATCCTGCTGAAGGTCTTGGTGGTGGATTAGCTTTAGCGCTGGGTACTTCTATGCTTGGCTTGTCTTCGGAGAACCGTTTGTTCTCTTTGGGTACAACGTTGACCTCTACCGGATTTTCGAGAAATATGGAAACGGAAGCCGACCGTTCTGCTCTTAATGCAGTTAACGTGGTGTACGGTCATGTTGATGGGGCGGGGTCTTTGTTTGAATTGTTTATGCAGCAAAGACAACAGGGTGGCAGCGAAAATTTTGAGAAGTTTTTTTCAACCCATCCGCTTGATCAACAGAGAATTGATCAGATAAGTGAGATTGCTGCAGAGAATAACTGGGCGCTTAAAGGCACGATTACGCCACTGCCAGATCAGTATCAGCAATGGCTTTCAAGGTAAAAATACAGTTACTTGGCAATGATTATTTTTTTGTCAGCTTGAAAGTGATCTGATCCGTTATCGGTATCCCTTATTTTTATAGGGTGCACTTTTGGGTTATCAAGCGTTTCAATAGTGGTGAGTTGTGTTTTCAGATTGATGATGCAGGTATTCGCACTGGTAATTAGAGCCAGCATTTCATAACCGCTGCTGCCGCCTTTATCAATATCTACTGCTGCTTCACTAATTCTTTGAATGAGCCTATGCAAGCCATCGCAGGTTGCACGAGCTTCGGTCAATGCTGATGTTGTCGCCATAGATTTCAATCCAACTGTATAGTTTTTTTATTGGGATATTTATATGGTGCGTCAATAAGTGTGCACCACTTAAGGTTTCTATAGCGCAGATTTACTGTATTGCCATGGAATTTGCAGGTTTTTTCCGTAAATAACTGGTAGATGCTTACTTCCTGTTGCCAGAAGTGCGTATGTGACGCTACTTACCAGTGGTTGGCGGCAAAGTATTTCTCTCTGTGTGCCGATACAGATTACGACAGCGTTGGAAATGCGAAGGCGCAAAAAAATTGGCCAGGGCAGAGATAAAAAGACAATTACGTGTGACAGTTCGCACGTGGCGCAAGTTGATGATGAGGCGTATCAAGCCGACAACTGCATTGCGTTTGTGCGCGCGCAGCTGCTGGAGGATAGCCCGGGTGTTGTCGCGGTTATCGTTGCTGGTTATTGGTGGAAGTGTTGTGGCGTTACTGGTGTTGTCCGCCCGTCTGATTTCAAAACTGCGCGGTCTCCGATCACACTAGCTTTTTTTTAGCTTACAGATTTTGCCAGGTTGGTGATTTCATCCCACGCCTGGTCCTTGATTAGCTGCTTTGGTGCGATCCATGAGCCGCCGACACAAATCACGTTATCGAGGCTCAAAAATTCCTGGCAATTTTTTGAGTTAATACCTCCGGTGGGACAGAACTTTATGTCGCCGTATGGACCCCCCAGTGCTTTGAGCATGCTCACACCACCTGCGGCTGCGGCGGGGAAAAAATT
>CAZYRP010000125.1:0-15412 GCA_964649465.1 uncultured Granulosicoccaceae bacterium
GCTGCCTGAGGGTGTACGGATTCTATTTCTCGTCTGCCGCGCAGACTCCTAGCTCTCGGGAATTGTTAACCCACGCTGATCGCCCTCTACCATTTTTAGCACCCTTGTAGCTGCTTGTTAGAACACGAGTCAAATGTGTTTTGTCAGGCACTTCTTTCATTTTGCTGAAATCATACTCAACTACATTTAGGTTTTTCTTTTTTATCAGTTCGAGCTTATCTTCATCTATGCCATGTGTAACCATTATCTCTACATATAGCACTCTGCCGCCCACTTCAACTGTTACATCAGGTATGATTTTCCCTAGCTTTTTCTCAAGAGAAACTTTCTCCACATTTATTCTTTTCCATGCCGGAACAATTACGGTTTTATATTTACTGTGGATATCTGTAGCTACTTCTTGGTATTGCTGATCTATGTAACCTAGAGCCGCCCAATTTGGGTAAACAATAAGCTCTGGAAGAATGAGCCTGCGTTCATTTTCTATTATTTTTTTTGCAAGCATATGCGTGGCGGTTTCAATACCCGCCCCGCAGTCATCACCTTTATAATGAGAGAAGTACGGCTTTCTAATCTGACCCTTATGCGCTTGAAGCTTTGCACCACACCCGGGGCAACTGCAGTTGCAAGCTAAACCTCGCTCAGCGTCAGCAGCAGTTATTAGCTGTCCATTTAAAATACCGTACGGATTTTTCATTTTTGATTTAACATTCATATTCAATATCAATTGATGCGCATAAACACGTCATATGACGTAAAACTCCACGTTTTGATGCGGTGCATCAGGAATAGACAGATCACTCACGTGAGCACTCATTGCTATATACTTTAGAGTTACCACGTAAGACCCCCAACTTCAATTCTACAAGGAATCACGTTCAAAAAGTTATCACAGGGGTGTGGTCATAACCTGTGTCAAAACAAATAGGGAGGATTGCCTTTCTTAATGGCACCAACAACTCGTATAAATGGCTCATTTTCAGTAACGCCCAGCTCCTTCCGCGTCGAGTGCAGCTGTTTGTTTGACAACTTTCTTGGTGGGCTTATTAGGGTTCTCAACCTCGAAATGTTTTATCAACACTAGCACCATCAATGTTATTGGCACTGATAGAACCAAACCAAGCAAACCATCTAATACATAACCCCAGAATATAATAGATACCGTCATAACACTGTTATTTACATCAGTAGATGTTCTCCAATCAGATTTTCTTTTAAACAATAAATCAATAACTCTGGGCAATAACAAATTGTCTAGAAACAATATAAACAATGCTATTAATAGCGTAACAACAAAAGAATAACCCCATGCTTCGTCAGGATTCAAAAATGCAATTGACCATGATGTTAAGAGGAGAAATAGAGTTCCGAAGTTTGGAATTAAATTCAATATTCCGACAATCACAGCCACCGCAAATGCTGCCTTGAAACCAAACGCGTAGAACAGGGCACTTACAATCACTATCTCTAGAATGCTTTGTAAAAATTGCTTTGTAAAATACTTCTCCAATTTTAAATTGTACCTTGTGTTGATGCTGGCGATAGCTCCTCGGGTTTTTTTATCTAGAAAAGGAAAAAGATTTGAAAATTCTAGGTTACTAAGTGGCTGCGTCACAAGGGAGTATACAAAACTAGGTATGACTATCCAGGTTATCAAGGCCATTGCGCTTGAGAATGTGGCGTCTCCAAGCGCGCTTAATGTTCCGAATATATATCTACTAATCGAACCCAGCAAATCTGGGTTCAAGAATAGGCCAAGCCGTTCGTTGTTTGCAACACGTTTCAGTATATCATCAAGTGGTATATAATTTTTAATCGACTCTATCAATTGCGGAAACCTGTCGGTCTCTCCAATAAATTCAGTAAGCAGCTTGAATTGACTGAGGAAAATCTGACCGAATACACTTAGTACGATTACGATTGACAGAATAGAACCTATAGCCACTATTGTGAATGGCCAGAAATTAGATTCGTATCCGCAGGTTCTTTTAAGCCACCTATATGGCAATCTGATGACGACGGAAAATAGATAAATTACTGCTAGAGGAAGTAGTATTCCTGACAAGTATCTCAGTAGATATATAAAGGAGTATGAAACAACTGCGATAATGAGTAAGACTATTCCAATCTCAACTGTGTATTTTGTGTATTTGCTTAACTGCAGGTTCATTCTTCTTCCTTAAATATTTATTGAAATATAATATTATTCTGGTTTTGGAGCTCTTACTTAATATAAACGCCCGCTTCAGTCGCTCTGTATGTGATTGCCAATTGTTTGCAAAAAAGCGGGGCACGATGATGCACACAATTAGACGGCACCTATAGCGTCGCGCTGCAAGCGTTTGTTCTATTTATTTTACAGCTGAAGCGTTGATATTAAGTAGCGGTAGTTCCATACAGAACACGATCAAACCAAACAACCAAAGAATAAAAAACATACCTCCAATACCCCAGTACGGAACGCTCCAATGTGTTCGGTCAATGCCTGGGTCTTTGCCAGCTATCGGAGGCTGGCGTTTCATAAGCGATGGTAAGTCAATGCGTGGGGAATCTTCTTTTTCCACCTGAATCGGCAATTTATCCAGTAAATAAAACAATGGTCGTAAAAGTCTTTTCCTTCCTCGTTTCGATTGAAAACCAACACGGCTAAACCACCAGTCGATGACTTTATTTTGATGAATTTTCGCCTTATACATTCCAAAGGCCAGATGCCCGGACATGAGCACACCAAATAGGCAAACTAATGCTGGAAATACTCGATCAGATATGCCATCTTTTATTGAGAAGTATATCATTGCACTTAGAATTGTTTGGACTGCAAGAAGCAGTTTTGCACGCTCTATTAGAAGGTAGTCTTCGTGCTCAAGTACTTGTCTTACCCTGACCCAATCCATGTATACATAGTTTGATTCACAATCCTTACTTTCTAATTGAAGAATCCAATCCATGTCTTCTGGATTTAACCATTCACGTTTGTATCTATAACGGTACTTGAAGTTTCCTTCATTATTATTTTTCAACGCACTGTTCCTTTGCATCTATCTAAATCAAAATTTCACGTACAATTCTACTACTTCGTGGTCACTGATTTAGCATTCATGTTTAGTATCAAATGATGTGCATAAACACATCTTATGAAGTAAAACTCTGCGTTTTTATGTGGAACATCACGTTAATATGTAGTGCTCGGATAAAGCAGCAGTTGCATCCAGTCCAAAATCACACCCGTCACAAAAAAGGCAGTAACCTACAGTTTTCGCTCCTACCAACACATAGAAAGTTGGAATAAACATTTCCACACAGTCAAAAATTCAAGTTTTGTTGGGAAGTGACCGAATTTAAGCCACAACTGCGAATTGTACTATCCTGAACCACTCAGGTAATCATCCGAATGGGTGAGCCGGCGTAATAAGCCACAAATCCTTCCAGCATTTGCTGATAAAACACGTCAAATGTTTCAGTGGTGCAATAGCCAATATGTGGTGTGGCGAGTATTTTCGGATGACTGACCATCCAGCTGCTGTTTTGAGCTGGTTCAATTTCAAATACGTCAGTGGCAGCACCCGCTATGATGTTGTTGTCCAGAGCGTGCTTAAGTGCTTCAGGATTGATGATCTCGGCGCGCGAGGTATTTACAATGTAGCTGGAACTGCCCAAATTGCTAAAGTCGTCTGCGTTAATCATATGGTTTGTACGATCCGAGTGACGCAGATGAACAGATACAAAGTCTGCCTGTTTAAATAATTCTTCGCGTGACACATAAGTGACATTTTTTTCTGCACACTGGCTTTGCTGCAGGTTTTCACTCCACGCAATTACGTTCATGCCGAGTGCCTGGGCAAATCCTGCCAGTTGACTGCCTAAGCGACCCAGCCCGAGTATGCCCATTGTGCGTCCGCGCAGATCACCTCCCATTTCCGGTTGCCATTCGTTGTTTTGTTTTAATCCATTTACCAGTGGTATGAGCTTTCGTGATAGTGACATGACTAACAGCAGGGCGAGCTCGGCTGTTGCGTGTCCCGGAGATTCTGTTCCGCAGACGGTTACGCCGTGAGCGGATGCCGCTTTGGTATCTATGGAGGCATTTTTTTTACCGCTGGTGATTATCAGTTTTAGCTTTGGCAGCTGACTGATTACCGATTCAGGAAACGGAGTTCGCTCGCGCATCAGTCCTACGGCATCAAAGTCTTTAAGTGCGGCTACCACCTCGGATTCTGAGCCCATCGCCTGATCGAAAAATACAAAATCGGCAATGTCGGTATTTGCCCAGTCGGCAAAACTGTGGGCTCTGTTGTAGTAGTCGTCAAGAATGGCGACCTTTGGCTTTGCTGTGTTTTGTGATTGCATATTTATTGGTGTATTGGCTAGTGTTGATGGACGATTATCAGATTAGCAGATTTGACCTGACGTTGCGGTGTATCATCGCTGTGTCTGTCTGCAACGAATCTAAATGTTATTGATATGAACGTTAAATCCCTGTTAGAACTGCTTGAAACCTCACCGGAGAAACTGGATTTTGCCGAGGTAATTCAATTGATTGAAACTAACTATAACTACACGCCCGTGAATTTTAATTGTGGAACGGCAGTCAACAATGCGGGTAGTAATGAGGGTAGTTGTAAAATTCTGGCATTCGCAAAGATGCACAATATCAGTGCCGATAAAACACCTTATTTGTTCGGACTGTTTTACCGCGAGGATGTACTGAACCACCCGGACGGACAGGATCACGCCAATATCAGGAATTTTATTAGTGGCGGCTGGGATGTTGTATCTTTTGAGCAAGATCCGCTGAAACCGTTTTGAGGCTTCTGCTGCCATATGAAGATTCAGTGGCGTGATTCACAGCGCTTTAGCTTAGACCCAAAGGATCCCGAATTTTACCGTAACCCTTATAGCGCATATTACGAAATGCATGAACACAGCGGCCCTGTGTTCTGGGAAGAATACGGTATGTGGTGTCTTACAGGCTTTGAAGCGGTTAACAGGTGTTTGCGTGACAAACGCTTTGCAAGGCTGCCGCCGGCGGGTTACGAGCGAAAGCCGTATGCAGATCATCTAATTGATTTTGCAGCAGCTGAGAAGTTCTCTTTATTAGCGCTGGAACCTCCACAACACACAAGATTACGTCGCTTTGTAAACAGAGCTTTTGTATCGAGACAGGTTGAAGGGATGGAACAGGAAATTACTGACCTTACCCACGCGTGTATCGATTCATTTGAGGCTGACGGCAGGGCCGAGCTACTGTCTCAATTTGCCACCCCCATTCCGGTAACCGTTATAGCCCGGCTGTTGGGTATACCTGAAACGTACACTGGCAAATTGCTTGAGTGGTCCCACGCCATGGTAAAAGTCTTCACGATGACTCAGAGCCATCAGGACGAGCTGGATGCGAATAAGGCGAGTGCGGAGTTTATAGAATTTTTAAAGCAGCAGATTGTTGATCTGCGGGAGCAACCAGATGGCAAACTTCTATCGCAACTGATTAATCTGCAGTCTGAAGAGGGTGGGCCGACTGATGATGAAATAATTTCTGTCGCCATATTGTTGTTAAATGCCGGACACGAGGCAACAGTGCATCAAATCGGGAATGCGGTAGCCACTTTAATCCGTAATCCACCAGAAAATTCACGGTGGTGGCAAGACCCTGAGTCGAAAGACAAAGTAGTGGCAGAATGTATGCGGTATGACGCGCCATTGCATCTTTTTACCCGATATGCGCAGCAGGAGGTTGCACTGTCTGATAATGTTGTAGTGGAAGCCGGTGCCGAAATAGCCTTGCTATTGGGGGCGGCTAATCATTGTCCGGTGGCTTTCGATTCGCCACAACAGTTTCAGCCGGCCCGGCCCGATGCGAATCATGTTTCTCTTGGTGCGGGTATTCACTTTTGCGTTGGTGCACCGCTGGCAAAGTTAGAGATGCGTATTGCGCTTACTGCACTGTTTCAGCGGTTGCCTGCTTTGCGGTTAATCGAAGCACCCAGCTATCGGGACAGCTTTCACTTTCACGGTCTGGATGCATTGCATGTTGCGTGGGAGTAGTAGCCTTAGTGAATTCCATGTGAATAGAAATATCGGTATGACATGCCTTTTGTAGATAACCACGGAATCAGTATACGATACGAATTGATCGGAGACGGACCGCCATTGCTCATGATGCATGGTTATTCGGGTAATCTGCAACGCTGGAAATCACTGGGCTATGTCGAAAGCCTGGTTGAAAAGTTTCAACTGATACTCATTGATGCGCGTGGTCACGGACAAAGTGATAAGCCTCATGATTCACAGTCATATACCTGGGAAAAACGCACAAGTGACGTCATTGCTGTTCTGGACGCTATTGGCATTGCCAGTGTGCATATTTTTGGCTACTCGCTGGGTGGAGTTTATGCTTTCAATCTGGCTAAAAATTCACCGCAGAGAATCAAGTCAATAATTACCTGGGGTGCGCATCCGTATGCTTCGGCATTTGATTCTTTTGCAGGTATTGACGGTACCGATGCGCAAGAATTTTTAACGGCGTTTGAGGGTTATCTTGGTGAGAAAATTTCTGAACAGGGACAAAAACTGATACTGGCTGAGAATGACCTGCAGGCATTGGTCGCGGCCGCAACGGATCGGGAGTCACTGTCAGGATCACTTCCCAAAATGTCCATGCCGTTTCTTGTAATGGCAGGCTCTCAGGATGCTCGATTTTCACTGATGCAACAGTGTGCGGTTGATTTACCAAATGCATCGTTTATTCGGTTTGAAGGTTATGGTCATATGCAGGCGAAAACTCCAAAAGATCTGGTTCTGGAGCCTGTACTAACGTTTCTAGATCGACTGGTTTAACTGTATTCCGCTTTTTATATGAAATAACCGTTGAGGTCGTTCACAGAACCTGTTCAAGGCTTTATTGAAGTGTCTCCGCCAGTTAAACTCGGCGGTATCTTTCCAATAAACTTCATGCGTGAATAATGGCAGTCGATAAAACATTCACCTGCACAGCAGGGGCCCGGGCAACAGATACTGTCGTTATAGGTGCTGGCCAGGCTGGCCTTGCAATGAGTGAGCACCTTTCTAACAATGGTGTTGACCATATAGTGCTTGAGAAAGCTCGAATTGCCGAGCAATGGCGTACCGGGCGCTGGGACTCTCTGGTAGCGAACGGGCCTGCCTGGCATGATGCGTTCCCGACAATGGATTTTAAGATCCACCCGGATGCGTTTGCCACCAAAGAGGATGTAACCGAATATTTTGAAGACTTTGCCGCCAAAATAAACGCACCGGTAAAGTGTGATGTTGAAGTTCAACAGGTCCGGCGCAAACCTGCCGGTGCCGGGTTTGAAATTGATACTTCAGATGGATTGTTTGAAGCAATGAATATTGTTTCTGCGACCGGGCCATTTCAGCATCCGGTGATACCACCGGTAATACCAGCCGATGCAGATGTTCTGCAACTTCATTCCAACAGTTATTACAACCCTCAGCAGTTGCCGGAAGGTGCGGTGCTGGTTGTGGGTTCCGGGTCTTCCGGTTCACAGATAGCAGATGAATTGCTGCGTTCAGGCAGGGAGGTCTATCTTTCTGTCGGTCCTCACGAGCGGCCTCCGAGAAGCTATCGCAACCGTGACTTCGTCTGGTGGCTTGGTGTACTGGGTAAGTGGGATCTCGCCACTGTTGATCCTGATACTGCCCATGTAACCATTGCAGTAAGCGGTGCTCATGGTGGCAAGACGGTTGATTTCAGAGAGTTTGCATCACGTGGTATGAAGTTAGTGGGTATGACAAAAGACTACAGCAACGGTGTACTGCGATTTGCTGACGACCTTGCAGGTAATATTGCGCACGGTGATACGAGCTACCTGAATATGCTGGCTGAAGCCGATGCCTATATAGAGCGCAACGGACTTGATTTGCCACGCGAGGAAGAGGCGAAAAAACTGATGGCTGATCCTGATTGTATTGATCAGCCGATTCAGGAACTGCAACTTAAAAATGCAGGGATTAACTCTGTTATCTGGGCTACCGGCTACCGAAGCGAATTCGACTGGTTAAAGGCTGATGTCTTTGACAATGAAGGCAAACCGCTTCACCAGCGCGGTGTCACGGCAGAGCAGGGTATCTATTTTCTGGGGTTGCCGTGGTTGTCACGTCGCGGGTCTTCTTTTATCTGGGGTGTCTGGCATGATGCCAAATACATTGCCGATCATATAACCACGCAGCATCGGTATAAGAAGTACGTGCCTGGTGCATAAACAGTTGCGCGATATCAATGCAGTTAATAACGCCGCTGTCGTTCAGTATACGTATTAACGGGTATAACCATCATGCAGCATAATGCGCTAACACGTGGGTTTAGCACGACCGAGTATCAGACCCGCACACAGAACGCGCAGGCTGAAATGGCAGAGCAGAATCTTTCTGGCATTTTGTTAATGAGTGAACCCGACGTTCGCTATTTTACCGGCTTTCATACGTTGTTCTGGCAAAGCCCGACTCGCCCTTGGTTTGTATTTATACCGGCAGAGGGGAAGCCTGTAGCAGTTATACCCGAAATTGGTGCATCCCTTATGCGTCAGAGCTGGCTTGACGATGTGCGCACATGGAGTGCACCAAATCCCGCAGATGACGGAATCAGCCTGCTGATCGATTTGTTATCTCCATTGGCTGCGAGTGGTGAACATCTGGGTGTAATGAAGGGCCACGAAACGCACCTGCGTATGCCATTGACTGATTGGGAGCGTTTGATAGACGCTCTGCCGGGTATACAGATAACGGATGCTACCGGTCTGGTGCAGAATCTTAGAATGGTTAAATCATCGGCTGAGATTGAAAAGATACAGCACATTTGTGCTATCGGATCATCAGCGTTTGCTGTGGTACCGGAGTTTGTGTCTGTTGGTGTTCCGTTGGAAGATGTTTTTCGCGAGTTCAGGCGAACGGCAATAGCGCAGGGTGCAGATGATTGCCCGTATCTCGTAGGTGGTGCAGATCAGGGTGGCTACTCTGATGTCATATCACCACCTGGCCGTCGATTGCTTGAAGACGGTGACGTATTGATGATGGATACCGGTTGCACATGGGATGGTTATTTCTGCGATTTTGATCGGAACTGGGCAATTACACATACAGACAATACAGCCCGTCGTGCCTACGATGTGCTGTGGCGTGCAACCGAGGCGGGGATTGAGGCTGCACGTCCGGGCAATACGTGCCGTGACCTTTACAATGCGATGTCTGCTGTCATTGCAGAATTTGATGACAGCGGTGGCGATATTGGCCGGCTGGGTCATGGGTTGGGAATGCAGCTTACCGAGCAACCGTCCCATGCTGCATTCGATAATACCGTTTTAAAAGAAAATATGGTGCTGACTATCGAACCATCACTCTCCTATGGTGACGGATTAATGATGGTTCACGAGGAGAACATAGTTGTTGCTGACAATGGTTCGACCTTGCTAACTTCCCGTGCACCGGCAGAATTACTGGTAATCTGAAGTAGCAGTATTGATAATAATTCAGTTGGTTTTAATGGACCTGGGAGAATGGTACTTATGAATGTTGATTCAGTGGTAAAGAGTGAAGCTGATTTGCAGGCTCTTTACGGTAAAGCTAAACCGAACTCAATAGCAAAAGAGTGTGATTGCCTGACACCCGTGTATAAGCAGTGGATAGAACAGGCGCCGTTCATGGCCATTGCTTCTCTTGGTGCGGAAGGGCTGGATTGTTCGCCACGGGGCGATGCTGTTGGAGAATTGTTTCGTGTGCTTGATGAAAATACTATCGCTATTCCAGACCGACCCGGCAACAATCGCCTGGACACGCTGCGAAATATTGTTAACGATCCGCAGATTGGCCTGCTGTTTCTGATACCGGGTATTAAAGAATCTCTGCGCGTTAACGGTACGGCAGTTATAAGCACTGATGACTCATTGCTGGATAGTTTTAGTGTTGATGGCAAGAAACCCGTTACGGTGATGGTAGTAACGATACAAACGGTATATTTCCAGTGTGGAAAGGCGCTGTTAAGATCAAAACTATGGCAGGCTGATTCTCAGGCGAGTACCAATAATGTTCCCACAGCGGGCCAGATGCTGAAGTCTGTGATGAGTGACTTCGATGGTGAAGCTTATGATGATTCACTGAAAGACAGACAACCGCGCAGCCTGTATTAATACTCGGCCTCACGTGGTTTTGGAAAGACCGTTATTAGAAAACCTGTTTGAGAAAGGTCTGTTTTAAGAGTTTAGTGAGATGATGCGATCAAGTCAGAGCAATCTATCTCGAAATTTCAATCATCCAGGGTTCGCGGTCGTGTGTTCCATCATTGGCGGAGAAGTAAATGGCATCTCCACTGTAGTAGAAGTTTCGCGGATCACTATCGCCAGGTCCGGGATTAATATCTGCCAGTTGCCGGGTGCCTTCGAGTGTGCCATCTGTAAACCATAACTCGCGACCTGTATCTTCCTGCAGGTTAACGAATATCAGTCCATCGGGGGTATTCAGAAATCTAAAAGTAAAGCCGTCATCCAGGGTGGGGTGGTTTAATATGATTGCATACCAGTCATCACCAGATAACTCGACCAGTTGTTCAGTCTGCGGATTGTAAGACCAGAGCTCAAGGCTCTCTCTGTAATCTGAGTTAATTCCCCGTACCTTTGTTCCCGAAACGTAAATGAGTCCGTTATGCCCTGTTATTATTTTTCTGTTAAGCACGTTGGCTTCAGGGATTGAGAAGAGTGTCTCGATCTGCTCTGCATGATAACTCGAAATTGAGGTGACGGGCGGCTCAACCGAGAAATCAGTTGTGCTGTAATTAAGACGGTATTTGTTGCCTTCGTTGTAAAATGTACTGCCGTCTGAAAGGTCACTATTAGAAATTGCAGGTGCCGAATCGGTGATTATCTCAAATGATGTAACATCTCCGTAGTTGCTGCTAATACCCACTGATGTCTCACGGTTTTCGGTAACATTCCCGCCGAGGCTTAGCAACGTCTGCCCGTCAACCATGAGTGTTTCATAGTGAACGTAGATGTTGTCGTCAGGTTTGATATTAAATTTCTTTTCCCATTCATCAGTGTCCAGATCATAGGTCCAGATCTGAAATCTATTCAGCCCCACTCTTATCTCAAAGGTTGCTTGTCTTTCAGATGACCTCACAATATGTTTTACATCGCTAAAGAAAAAAGGGCCATCCGACTCAAACAGCTTACGTCTTTCACCAGAGAGTGAATCTGATACGAAGAGCCCATCATGATTTACGATGAACACTTTGTTGCCTTTTAAAATTAATTGCTCTGCGACCTGGCCGGTTGCAAGCAGGCTGGTGTTGGGTTCACTTCCGTCAGTTTTCCAAACCTGATTCGGGCCAAGGGCGGTATGGCTAAAGTGTAGTAAAAATTGCTGTTCTCCGGTCGCAGACAGTGGTGTGATCCAGGATTGCTTATACACGTCCATTATTGTGCCATTGAACCCGGCGCAAGTGTCATTGGGCTCTTCGGCGAAGTCACCCAGTGTCATAATCTTCTTGTTCATCGCTACCACACCTGTTTCATGGTGTACGGCGACAAGATTGAACCCGACACTTTTGTGGCTATCATTCAGGTTAGCCCAATGAAATGAACAGTTGGCAAAGCGCGGATCGGTATCGACCGTCGAGAAGTATAAGTTGTCACCTGAACGATGAAACTTGGCAGGGTAGCTGCCACCATTTGGTACAAGATCGACCAGAAGTTTTGCTGTGCCAAAACTCACGCTCCGGGTGTTTGCAACGGTTAGTTCCGATTGTGAATCTGTGTTTGCATCCTGCACAACGTTTTCAACGGTCTCGCCATTGCTCGATTCACCACTGTTAGTTTCATTAGGATCGGATTGATCAGGGGCAGATTCAACTTGAACTA
Organism: uncultured Granulosicoccaceae bacterium; assembly: GCA_964649465.1. Classification (GTDB taxonomy): domain Bacteria; phylum Pseudomonadota; class Gammaproteobacteria; order Granulosicoccales; family Granulosicoccaceae. The sequence goes on from CAZYRP010000125.1 coordinate 11,886, forward strand.
CACCAGATTCCTGGCCAGTCTGCTCTGTGCTGCCATTCGCCGATTCATCGTTTGAAACCGAATCCGGTTCAATGATCTCCTGCGCATTGATTGGCGTAGTGGTCTCGCTGCCGGAACCGCATGCAGACACCAGCCCGACGGCCAGTAACCCAAAACACAAGGTAAAAGTATTTGCACTCACAGGTATTTCTCCAAACTACGCCACGTGCTACTACACACAAACCATTATTATGTAATGACACCATAACATGTAACTGCTACGCTACAAGCAATTTGTGACCTTTAATCAGTTCGAAATATGAGCAATAAGCCCCATTTCTCTGAGAATCGGGCGGGCAAGGTGATGCGATATTCGGCCTGCCTGTTGGCCGGTGTGGTTGTGCTTGCATTGGTTTTGTTGCCACCTTTTATTCACTGGAATGAGCAAAAAGACTCCTGGCTTTCGGCGCGCTCAAAGGCAACAGATGCAGATTTGCTATCACCTCGGCAGGTGCTTCACGGATTGGCGGCGTATTATAAACTGAACAGTCGCGAAGACAGGCCGGCAACACTGCAACTGTCGCTTGATGACAGTGATCTGGAAGATCTAACAGCCAGAAGAAATAACGCACTTTCACAAGGCTGGATTTCTTCCAAGCACAAGCAGCAACTGCCCGCTGTGCTAAGCGTTAATGGCAGACGAATGAATGCAAGCGTTCGCCTGCGCGGCAATCAACTGGATCATTTATCGGGTGATAAATGGTCGTTGAAAATTAACCTGAAGCAAGGTGCCAGATTTAACGGCGTTCGCAGGTTTTCACTGCAGGCGCCTTACACTCGCAGCTTTCAGTCAGAAGCGATTATCTCTGATGCGATGCGAAGCGTTGGAGTGTTAGCGCCGCGCATCGACTACGTTAACCTGGAGATAAACGGTGATCGCATCGGCATTATGCAAATGACCGAAGAGTTTGACACACCATTGCTTGAGTCACAGGGTCGACGCTTTGGTCCGCTGTTGCAACTGGACGATTCGCAGACCTGGGAAATGGTTCGTACCACCGAATTGTACGCACGGAAAAGCAACCAGAATAACAGCCAGAACAGCGGAAATCGGTTTGACAAGCGTGCGTGGTGGAATCTTTATTCCAGTTGGCGATCAGCTATCCCGAAGGCCTATGGTAAGTACAGTAAGCGCAAAAAGCGTGAAGACCTGGATGCAGCTTTGTCGCAGTGGATGGCGTTTACTGATAGTCAAGTGAAACCATCTGATATTTTTGATATCGATGCGTTTGTCGATTTTTATATTATCTGTGAGTATTTTAACGCGCATAATCTGGCGCAATGGCTCAATGCCCGTTTGCACTACAACACATTAACAGCGCGCTTCGAGCCGATCGCCTACGACGCAGATCTTAACTTTAAGCCAATGCGCAACGCACCATTAACCTGTCTCAATCCGCGCAACGAGCTGGCACGCACGTTGATGCAGGACGAGTCCTTTGCCTCTCAATGGGCAAAGCGCGTAAGTGAACTGAACGGAAAAATCACATCCGATCAGTTTGCAGGCTTTATAGATGAGCGAGATAGAGTCTATCGACAGAAGCTTGCGGTAGACTATCCGTGGTTGCCGGAGTTTGATTTTAGTATGGCAAATCGTCAATGCCAGCGACTGTGCGGGCTAACTATTGATGACTTTGCATTACCTATCAGCGGTAGCAAGCCATTGCCTGAAGCGTCCACTATACCGCTAAGTGAACTCCCGCCGGTGGTTCAGGTTTATTCAGGATCGGATGAACGAGGCTCTTTTTTAACACTGCGCAATCGTATCAACGCACCCGTTACTGTGAGCAGTCTGGCCTATGAAAACCGGATCAACGAGCAGCTGGTGCCACTGACTGGCCTCAATAAAGCAGGTAAGAGTGATGTTGGCAAGAGCGAGACAGGCAATAGCGCTTCACAGTTACCAGTGAATCTGAGGTCGATCCAGGTACTCACAACTGCAACTGATGTTGGGACCAATACACGCATGTCAGGTACGCGTATAGAGTTACCGGGCGCCACTCTTACAGACGAAGACAGCTTGTCAGTGCAGTTCGATGTTCAAGGACTTGGTTCTCAAAATATCACGTTGAAGCCATTACCTTTGCCGCAACTGGTAGCTATACCACGGCCTGTTCCGGTAGCGATGCTGGTGCAGCGCTATTCGTTTTTAACGCTGGATGAATCGGGCAAGCGCTTACAGATGGCAACAGGCGTTTGGCAGATAGATGACCTTCTAATCCTGCCACGCGATATAGCTCTTAATATCAGCGCGGGCACCCAATTATTGTTTGCGCCAGACGCAGGACTTGTGCTGAACGGTGATTTGATAGTAAACGGTACCGCCTCTGAACCAGTACTTTTCGATGCAGTCGACAAGGCGTCCGGCTGGTATGGTATTTTTTCGCATGGTGTTGACCACGAGCTATCAATAAAACACACAACAATCAACGCAACCCGAGGCTTTGAAATACCCGGCTGGCGTCAGCCTGCTGGTTTGTTGTTTCATCGAGCGAATGTTGTGCTGGAAAACTTGAAAGTAACTAACAGTTGTGCAGAAGATGCAATTAACCTGATTAGATCAAAAGTGAAAATCAAACATATTCAAATCAGCAACAGCTGCTCCGATGCAATTGATATCGATGCGTCTGCAGGAACGTTATCTGGTTTGGATTTGAAACAGTCGGGAGGTGACCTGCTCGACATCTCTGAATCTACTGTGTCCTTAAGCAATGGCATGTTTTACGGAGCTGGTGACAAAGCGATTTCAGTTGGTGAAGCCAGTGATGTTGAAATTTCGGAGGTTAATATAGGTGAATCAACGATCGGGTTGGCGGTTAAAGACAATTCTAATGTACTGATAAACAAGGCTGACGTCGCAGCGGTCGATATTGGTTTGATGGCTTTTCAGAAGAAGGCTGAGTATGGACCCGCATTTATTGCAGGCAGCGAAGTAGCGCTGTATGCCTCGCAGAAGTACGTACTGGAGCAGGGGTCGGGTATTGTTTTAGACGAGGAGGAGTTGTCTGTGACACCTTTTGATCTGTCCGATCATTATTAGTAGATCTTCGTATGCACGAGCCATTCGATACCGTTGTGTCGCAGTGTTCTTATGAGGTCGGATAAATAGTGCAGAAGCGGGCAGTGATTGATTCTGTGTGAATTGTTAAAAAAAATCGAATGGCTATCCCGGTCATATAACCATTAAATTAAGGGCGGTGTTATCGGTCAGTCCGGCCTTTGATCTGGCTAAAATCCGTTGATTCGCCAGAATAGACAATTTCCAGTTTCATAGACTCGCGAATGTGATCGATTGCCAGTACGGTGTAGCTCAGAATATTCAAACTGTAAATGTCAGCAAGTTTTGCACGCATTTCAGCCGGTCGGGAAGTGGCATCTTTATCGATGTATTCAAGTAACACAGTAAGTGTGTTTTCCTGCCGGCCCAAACCAATATTTGCGGGCAGTGCGGCGGCCCAGCTACTGATTAACCAGGCGCACCCAACAAT